>NZ_BAABJO010000011.1:0-244212 GCF_039543345.1 Pseudonocardia adelaidensis
CCTCGCCGCCGAACGGGATCACCGAGAACGCCACGAACGCCGGGATCGTCGAGATGACCGGGGCGATGAAGTACACCCGCTTGTCGGCCATCACCGGCATGATGTCTTCCTTGAACGCCAGCTTGAGCCCGTCCGCAAGCGACTGCAGCCAGCCGCCAGGGCCCACCCGGTTCGGGCCGGGACGCTGCTGCATCCGGCCCACCACCTTGCGCTCCCAGTTGATCATGAAGAGCGTCAGCACGACGCCGATCGCGAACAGGGCCACGACCTTCAGCAGGATCAGCCACAGCGGGTCGTCCGCCAGCAGCTGCTGCGTGCGGGTCAAGCCCTGGGCCAGCACGTCGGCACTCACGCCGTCACCCCCACCAGGTCGCCGTGCCCGACACCGAGGACGGTGCGGACGCGGGAGTCGCCCGAGTTGCCCGGCAGCCAGACGACGCCGTCGGGCAGGTCGGCCAGCGCCACCGGAAGCGTGATCTCGCCGCGGTCGGTGCGCACCGTGGCCGGGTTGCCCTCCGTCACCCCGAGCCGCTCGGCCGTGGCGGCGTTGAGCCGCACGTAGGCCGGGCGGGCGGTGCCGGCCAGTGCCGGCTCGTCGATCGTGAGGGTCGAGCCGTCGAGCAGGTGACGCCAGCTGGCGAGCACGGCCTGGCCGTACGCCGGGCGCAGCGGCTCACCGGCCGCGACCTTCGGTGCGGCCGGGGCGGGGCCGGACCAGCGGCCGAGCCGCGAGAGCTCGCCGGCGGCGGCCGCGGGCGTCTGGGTGAACAGGTCGGCGTCCATCTCGACGGCGAGGGTGTCGAGCACCCGGCAGTCCGGGAGCACGCCGCTCGCGTCGAGAGCCGGGCCGAACTCGCGGCGCCGCCCCTCCCAGTTGAGGTAGCTGCCGGCGCGCTGGGCGTCCGGGGCCACCGGCAGCACCACGTCGGCCAGCTCGGTGACGGCCGAGGAGTGCAGCTCGAGGCTCACGAGGAACCCGACGTCGCGCAGCGCGGCCAGCGCGGCCTCCGGGTCGGCGAGGTCGTACGGGTCGACGCCGCCGACGACCAGCGCCGCGATCTCGCCGGACCCGGCCGCGGCGAGGATCTCGTCCGTGTCGCGGCCCGGGGCGGACGGCAGCGTGCCGGCCTCCAGGCCCCACGCCTGCTCGACCTCGGCCCGCGCCGCGGCGTCGGCCCCCGGGCGGCCGCCGGGCAGCAGCGAGGGCACCGCCCCCGCGTCGAGGGCGCCGCGGTCGCCCGCGCGGCGCGGCACCCAGCCGATCGCCGCGCCCGTCCGCTCACCGAGCGCCGCGACCGCCGAGTACAGCCCGGGCACCTCGGCCGCGCGCTCGCCGACGAGGATCACGCCCCCGCCGGTGAGGGCCTCGACCACGTGCTGCGGGAGGTCGGCCAGCACCGCGGCCTCGGCGCCCGGCACGGCCGGGATCAGGTTGTCCTTCGCGGCCGGGGAGGCGGCGCCGGTCTCGAGCGAGGTGCGCTCGACCGCGGGCGTCGTCCACTGACCGAGGTGGAACACCCGCTGGCCGTGCTTGCGGGCCGCCTTGCGCAGCCGCAGGTAGACGACCGGCGCCTCCTCCTCGGGCTCCAGCGCGACGCACAGCACGGCGGGCGCGGCCTCGAGACGGGTGTAGCTGAGGGTCTCGGGGCCCTTGCCGACCACCTGCGAGGCGAGGAACTCCAGCTCCTCGGCCGAGTTCGTCCTGGCCCGGAAGTCGATGTCGTTGGTGCCGGCGGCCACGCGCGCGAACTTCGCGTACGCATAGGCGTCCTCGACGGTGAGCCGGCCGCCCGCCAGCACGCCGATCCCGCCGTCGCGGGCCGCGAGCAGCCCCTGCGCCGCGGCGTCGAGCGCCTCGGTCCACGACGCCTCGGCCAGCTGCCCGTCGGCGCCGCGGACCAGCGGACGGGTGATGCGGCCCTTCGACTTCAGGTACCGGAACCCGAACCGGGTCTTGTCGTCGATCCACTCCTCGTTGACCTCGGGGTCGTTGCCCGACAGGCGACGCAGGACGGTGCCGCGGCGGGTGTCGATGCGGAGGGCCGCGCCACTCGAGGTGTGCTCGTCGACGCCCGGGGTGGACACGAGGTCGAACGGCCGGGAGCGGAACCGGTACGCGGCGCTGGTGAGCGCCCCGACCGGGCAGATCTGGATCGTGTTGCCGGAGAAGTAGCTCTGGAACGGCTTGTCCTGCGCCACGCCGATCTGCTGCTCGGCCCCGCGTTCGAGGAGGTCGATGAACGGGTCGCCCGCGATCTCCTCGGAGAAGCGGGTGCAGCGCTGGCACAGCACGCAGCGCTCCCGGTCCAGCAGCACCTGGGTGGAGATCGGGAGCGGCTTCGGGAACGTGCGCTTCTCGTCGACGAACCGGGAGTCGGTGCGCCCGGTGCTCATGGCCTGGTTCTGCAGCGGGCACTCGCCGCCCTTGTCGCAGATCGGGCAGTCGAGCGGGTGGTTGATGAGCAGCAGCTCCATCACCCCCTCCTGGGCCTTCTTGGCCACCGGGGAGGAGTGCTGGGTCTTGACGACCATGCCGTCGGCCACCGTCATGGTGCAGCTGGCCTGCGGCTTCGGCATCGGCCGGCCGCCCATCTCCACCTCGACCAGGCACTGGCGGCACGCGCCCGCCGGGTCGAGCAGCGGGTGGTCGCAGAACCGCGGCACGATGATCCCGAGCCGCTCGCAGGTGCGGATCAGGATCTCGCCCTTGGGGGCATCGACCTCGATCCCGTCGATCGTGAGGCGGACGTGGCCCTCGGGGACGGGCCGCGCCTCCTTCTTCTCCTCGGGGGCGATCGTCATGCCTGGGCTCCAACCAGATCGTCCAGCTGCTCCGGACGCTGCACCGCGGGCTGCTCCGCGATGAGGTCCAGGAACTCCTGGCGGAAGTACTTGATGGCGCTCGTGATCGGGCTGGTGGCGCCGTCACCGAGGGCGCAGAACGAGCGGCCGAGGATGTTGTCGCAGATGTCGAGCATCGTCTCGACGTCGGCCTCGGTGCCCTCGCCGTGCACCATCCGCTCGAGGATCTGCACCAGCCAGAAGGTGCCCTCGCGGCACGGGGTGCACTTCCCGCACGACTCGTGCTTGTAGAACTCGGTCCACTTCATCACGGCCCACGGCACCGAGACGGTCTCGTTGAAGACCTGCACGGCCGTGGTGCCGAGCATCGAGCCCGCAGCGGCGGCGCCCTCGAAGTCGAGCGGGACGTCGAGGTGCTCGGCCGTGAAGATCGGGGTGGACGAGCCGCCCGGCGTCCAGAACTTGAGCGGGATGCCGTCCTTCATGCCACCCGCCAGCTCGAGGAGCTCGCGCAGCGTGATGCCCAGCGGCGCCTCGTACTGGCCGGGGCGCTCGACGTGACCGGACACCGAGTAGATCTTCGGCCCGGGGCTCTTCTCCGTGCCCATCGTGCGGAACCAGTCGCTGCCGCCCATCACGATCGCGGGAACCGATGCGATGGTCTCGACGTTGTTCACCACGGTCGGGGAGGCGTAGAGCCCCGACGTGGCCGGGAAGGGAGGCTTGAGGCGAGGTTGGCCGCGACGACCCTCCAGCGAGTCGAGCAGCGCCGTCTCCTCGCCGCAGATGTAGGCGCCCGCGCCGGCGTGCACCACGATCTCGAGGTCGAACCCGGAACCGAGGATGTCGGTGCCGAGGTAGCCCGCGGCACGGGCCTCGTCCACCGCCCGGCGCACCCGGCGGATGCAGTGCAGCGCCTCGCCCCGCACGTAGATCGCGCAGAAGTTCGCGCGGATCGCGAAGCACGTGATGATGCACCCCTCGATGAGCGAGTGCGGGTCGGCCATCATCGTCGGGATGTCCTTGCAGGTTCCCGGCTCGCCCTCGTCGGCGTTCACCACGAGGTACTTGGGCTTGGCACCCGGGCCGGTCGGGCCCTGCGGGATGAAGCCCCACTTCATGCCGGTCGGGAAGCCCGCGCCGCCGCGGCCCCGCAGCCCGGAGTCCTTCACCAGCTGGATGATCTGGTCGGGCTGGGCGGTGAGCGCGTGGCGCAGGGCCTGGTAGCCCTCCAGCTGCTCGTACGTGTCGATCGACCACGAGCGCGGCGACTGCCAGCGCCGGGTGAGCACCGGCGTGAGTTGGTCCACCATCAGTTCTTCTTCTCCGGCAGAGCAGGGAACGCGGGCGGGTTGTCGGGCATCGCGGGGGCCACCCAGCCGCGCTCGGAGGCGAGCTGCGCGCCGCGCACCGACTCCGGCGCGACCGACGGCCCCTCAACGCTCGAGGCGAGGTCTGGGAAGACCCCGGCGAGCTCCAGCTCCACGGTGCGGAAGTCGGTGAGCGGCGCACCCCGGGTGGGGTGGGGCTTCTCGCCCTTCTGCAGCGCCTCCACGAGAGCTTCCGCCGACTCCGGCGTCTGGTTGTCGTAGTACTCGTAGTTGACCTGCAGCACCGGGGCGAGGTCGCAGGCCGCGAGGCACTCGGCGTGTTCGAGGGTGATCGAGCCCGTGGTGCCGGGTTCGCCCGCGGTCTCCTCGTGGCCGACCCCGAGCTTCTCCTCGAGCCGCTTGTAGATGTCGTCGCCGCCCAGGGCCGCGCACAGGGTGTTGGTGCAGACGCTCACGAGGTGCTCACCGCACGGCGTGCGCTTGTACATCGTGTAGAAGGTGGCGACCGCCGACACCTCGGCGGTGGTCAGCTCCAGCGCGTCGGCGCAGTAGCGGATGCCGTCCTGGCTGACGTGGCCCTCCACGGACTGCACCAGGTGCAGCAGCGGCAGCAGCGCCGACCGCGACTGCGGGTACCGCGCGATGATCTCCTTGGTGCGCTGCCGGGTGAGCTCGTCGAACTTCTCGACGACCGGCCCGGCGTCCTCGACGACGGACTCGAACACCACTTCCTCCGGCCCGGTGATCGGGCCGTAGGACTCCGGCGTTCCCTCAGGCAGTGTCATCGGGCGACCTCGCTCCGCTCGGTTCGACGTGTCATCGGGCGACCTCGCTCCGCTCGGTTCGACGTGTCATCGGGCGACCTCGCTCCGCTCGGTTCGACGTGTCACCGGTCGACACCTCCCATGACGGGGTCGATCGAGGCGACGGCCGCGATGACGTCCGCGACCATGCCGCCCTCGCTCATCGCCGGCATCGTCTGCAGGTTCACGAAGCTTGGGTCCCGCACGTGGACCCGCACCGGCCTCGTGCCGCCGTCGGACACCAGGTGGAATCCCATCTCGCCGCGCGGCGACTCGACCGCCGTGTACACCTGGCCCGCCGGCACCGAGAAGCCCTCCGTGACCAGCTTGAAGTGGTGGATCAGCGACTCCATTGACTGGCCCATGATCTTGCGGACGTGCTCGAGGCTGTTGCCCATGCCGTCGGCGGCGATCGACAGCTGCGCCGGCCAGGCGATCTTGCGATCCTCGACCATCACCGGGCCCGGCTCCATCTTCGCCGCCGCCTGCTCGATGATCCGCAGCGACTGGCGGATCTCCTCGACGCGCAGCCGGTAGCGCGCGTAGCAGTCGGCCTCCGTGGCCACCGGGACGTCGAAGTCGTACTCCTCGTAACCGCAGTACGGCTCGACCTTGCGCAGGTCCCACGGCAGGCCGGCCGCGCGCAGGATCGGACCGGTGGCCCCGAGCGCGAGGCAGCCGTCCACCGGCAGGTAGCCGACGTTCTCCAGGCGCTGGCGCCAGATCGGCTGGCCGGTGAGGAGGTTGTCGTAGTCGGGCAGCCGCTTGCGCATGATCGCGACGAAGTCGGCGACCCGCTCCTCCCAGCCGTCCGGGAGGTCCTGGGCGAGCCCACCGGGGCGGACGAACGCGTGGTTCATGCGCAGGCCGGTGAGGAACTCCAGCAGGTGGAGCACCTCCTCGCGCTCGCGGAACCCGGCCGTCATGCCGGTGAGCGCGCCGAGCTCCATGCCGCCGGTCGCGAGCGCGACCAGGTGTGAACCGATGCGGTTGATCTCCATCAGCAGCACGCGGGCCACCTGGGCCCGCCGCGGGGCCTCGACGCCGAGCAGCTTCTCCACCGCGAGGCAGTAGCCGACCTCGCTGAAGATCGGCGACAGGTAGTCGGCGCGCGTCACGAACGTCACACCCTGGGTCCAGGTGCGGTACTCGCAGTTCTTCTCGATGCCGGTGTGCAGGTAGCCGATCACCGACCGGGCCTGCTGCACCGTCTCGCCCTCGAGCTCCAGCACCAGCCGCAGCACGCCGTGCGTGGACGGGTGCTGCGGACCCATGTTGATGACGATCCGGTCGTCGTGCTCCTCGTCGAGGAGCGTGTCCCAGTCGCCACCGGTGACCGTGTAGACGGTGCCCTCGGTGGTCTCCCGCGCCGGGGCGTAGGCGTCGAACGTGTCGTTGCTCATGTGTAGGCCCTCCGCTGGTCGGGCGGTGGGATCTCCGCGCCCTTGTACTCCACCGGGATCCCGCCGAGCGGGTAGTCCTTGCGCTGCGGGTGGCCCTCCCAGTCGTCCGGCATGAGGATCCGCGTGAGGGCCGGGTGACCGTCGAAGACGACGCCGAACATGTCCCAGGTCTCGCGCTCGTGCCAGTCGGCCGTGGGGTAGACCTCGACGACGCTCGGCACGTGCGCGTCGTCGACGTCGACCGACACCTCGAGGCGGATGCGGCGCCGGTAGGTCATCGACGTCAGGTGGTAGACGACGTGCAGCCGCTGCGGCACGTCCTCGCCGTAGTCGACGCCGGAGACCGAGGAGCACAGCTCGAAGCGCAGGGAGTCCTCGTCGCGCAGCGTGCGGCAGATCTCGAGGATCGACTCCCGCCGCACGTAGAAGGTGATCTCGCCGCGATCGATGGTGATCTGCTGCACTGCGGTCTGCGGGATGCCGCGTTCGGCCAGCGCCTCGGCGAACTCGTCGGCGAAGTCGTCGAACCAGCCGCCGAAGGGCCGCTCGGCCGGGGCGGGCACGTGCGCGGGCAGCCGGAGGCCTCCGAAGCCGGACGTGTCGCCCGAGTCGGAGACGCCGAACATGCCGCGCCGCTCGCGGGTGGGCCCGATCCGGGTGCCGCCCTCCGGCGTGGTCTGCTCGGATCCGACGGCCGTCGACGCGTCGGCCGGGGCGGAGGTCTGCTCGACCTCACCGCCCTTCGCGTCCTGCGCCCCGCCCGCCTCGAGCTCGGCCTCGTCGGCGCCCTTCCGCTCCGCGGAGGAGCCGGGCGTGCCGGTGTTGTTCTCGTCAGCCATGACGCGTCACTTCTTCTTCGCGAACTTGATCGAGGACGGCACCAGCTCCGTCTTGTGGCCGCTCGCGGCCAGCTCCGCGGCCCGCCGGTGGCCCAGCGGCTCGTCCATGATCTTGGCGTGGATCTTGAGGATCGCGTCCATCAGCATCTCCGGCCGCGGCGGGCAGCCGGGCAGGTACATGTCGACGGGGACGACGTGGTCGACGCCCTGCACGATCGCGTAGTTGTTGAACATCCCGCCGGACGACGCGCAGACGCCCATCGCGAGCACCCAGCGGGGCTCGGGCATCTGGTCGTAGATCTGGCGCAGGACCGGCGCCATCTTGTTGCTCACCCGGCCCGCGACGATCATCAGGTCGGCCTGGCGCGGCGAGGCCCGGAAGACCTCCATGCCGAAGCGCGCGAGGTCGTAGCGGGGGGCGCCGGTGGTCATCATCTCGATCGCGCAGCACGCCAGCCCGAAGGTGGCGGGCCACAGCGACGACTTGCGCGTCCAGTTGACCAGCTTCTCGACGCTGGTCAGCAGCACGCCGCTGGGCAGGTGCTCTTCGAGACCCATCTCAGTTCCAATCCAGCCCGCCACGCCGCCACACGTAGACGTAGGCGAAGCCGACCGTGACGATGAACAGCACGATCTCCACCAGCCCGAACAGGCCGAGCGCGTCGGCGCTCACGGCGAACGGGTAGAGGAAGACCATCTCGATGTCGAACAGGATGAACAGCATCGCCGTGATGTAGTAGGCGACCGGCATCCGGCCGCCGCCCACCACGGGCTGGGGCGACGGCTCGATGCCGCACTCGTAGGCGTCGAGCTTCGCGCGGTTGTAGCGGCGTGGGCCGACGTAGGGCGCCGCCGTCACCGAGAACAGGGCGAACGCACCTGCCAGGGCGAACAGCAGCACCAGCGGGAGGTAGGGATCGAGCATCCGTTCACCCTCGTCGTTCTCGTCGTCTCGTCGAATCGCTTTTATTGATTCCGTCCGGGACCCTAGGTCGGGCGTGACGCCCGACGGGACCCAGGCGAGCCTTACTCCAAGCTCGGTGTGAGCCTGGTCATTGCCGTGATCACGCGGTCGCCGACCGCGCCGTCCCTCGGGTCGTACAGGTTGGCGAGCAGCTTCAGGATGAAGCGCATGAGCGTGGCGCGCGGGAGGCCGTACTTCGTGGCCATCCCCATGATCGTCGGGTTGCCGATGAGCTTCGAGAACATGTTGCCGATGCGGTAGTAGCTGCCGAGCGCCTGGCCCATCGCCACCGGGTAGCCGGCGAGCGCCGCCTCCGCGGACGCACCGGAGCGCGCGTGGGCCTGCACCGCGCAGCGGGCCGCGATGGCCGCCGACTCCATCGCGTACGCGATGCCCTCCCCGTTGAACGGGTTGACCATGCCGCCCGCATCGCCGACCAGCAGCAGGCCGGGCCGGTAGTGCGGGGTGCGGTTGAACCCCATCGGCAGCGCTGCGCCGCCGACGCTGCCGACCGCGTTCTCGTCGCGGTAGCCCCACTCCTCCGGCGTGCCGTCCAGCCACGACTTGAGCAGGGCGCGGTAGTCGGTGTTGCCGTAGGCCTTGGAGGTGGACAGGATCCCCAGCCCGACGTTCGACGTGCCGTCACCCATGCCGAAGATCCAGCCGTAGCCGGGCAGCAGTTTCGGGTTCGCCGGGTCGGAGCGGTCCCACAGCTCGAGGTGGCTCTCGAGGTGGTCGTCGTGCGTGCGGGGGGAGTTGTAGTAGCGGCGCACGGCCACACCCATCGGGCGGTCCTCGCGCTTGGCCATGCCCAGCGAGAGCGCCAGCCGGGCGCTCACGCCGTCGCAGGCGAGGGTGAGTGGCGCGCGGAACGAGACCGGCCGCCTGTCCTTGCCCTTGCCGACGGTGCCGGTGACGCCGACGACCCGCCCCGAGCGCTCGTCGGTGATCGCCTCGGTGACCGTGGTGTCCTCGTGCAGCCGGGCGCCGAGCTTCTCGGCATGGCGCACGAGCAGCTCGTCGAAGTCCTGGCGGGGTCGCACGGCGCCGAAGTCGGGGAAGTTCGCCAGCGTGGGCCATGCCAGCTCCAACGTGACCCCGCCGCCCACCACCCGCAGGCCCTTGTTGTGCAGCCAGCCGTTCGCCTCGGAGCAGTCGATGCCGAGGTCGATGATCTGCTTCATGCCGCGGGGCGTGAAGCCGTCGCCGCACACCTTCGCTCGCGGGAACGTCGACTTCTCGAGCAACAGGACGTCCAGCCCGGCCCTGGCGAGGTACGCCGCGGCCGTGGATCCGGCGGGACCCGCGCCGACGACGATGACGTCGGCGTCCGTTGTGGTGGGTTCGGGCGCGGCCATGCGGCTCCTTGTGAACGGATTCACGAAGTCGTCCCCGAGTCTAAGCACCCTGGTCCAGGGCCGCGTCCTCAGGTCGGTCCGGAATGCCGGTTGTCATGGGCGGGTGGCGCGGTGGAGGGCCACGGCGCCGAGGGCGAGGTCCCGCCACGCGACGCCGCTCCAGCCCGCCGCGGCGATGCGGCGGGCCAGCTCCGGCTGGGCGGACCAGTCCCGGATCGACTCACCCAGGTACGCGTAGGCCTCCGGGTTGCTCGACACCCTGCGGGCGATCGCGGGCAGCACGTGCTCGAGGCCCACGTAGTAGGCGGCGCGGAACGGCGCGACCCTCGGCCTGCCGAACTCGCACACCACGAGCCGCCCGCCCGGGCGCGTGACGCGGGCGAGCTCGGCGAGGGCGGCGTCGGGGTCGGCGACGTTGCGCAGCCCGAAGGAGATCGTGACCGCGTCGAAGGCGCCGTCGCGGAACGGCAGGTGCAGGGCGTCGGCGGCCACCTTGGGCACGGGGCGGTGGGCGCCCGCCCGGAGCATGCCGAGCGAGAAGTCGGCGGCCACGCACCAGGCCCCCGACAGCCGCAGCTCCACCGTCGAGACGCAGGTGCCCGCGGCGAGGTCCAGCACGCGCTCCCCCGGGCGCAGCCCGAGCGCGTCCCGCGTGAGCCGCCGCCACCGCCGGTCCTGACCCGCGGTGAGCACGGTGTTGGTCAGGTCGTAGCGGCGCGCGACGCCGTCGAACATCGCGGCGACGTCGTGCGGGTCCTTGTCGAGGTCTGCCCTGCTCACGCCCGGGAACGCTACGCGCCGGGCACGCGGGTGCCCGCGTCCGGGAGGTGTCGGACGCGGGCGGGTTCGCACCGCGGCTCACGCGGGGCGCAGCAGGTCCTCCAGGCCGATCCGCCGGTAGAAGTCGGCCCGGATGCGGTCACCGTGGTCGAAGACCTCCTCGGCGCCGTCGTGCGCGGGGTCGACGTGCACCCGGAACGGGCGCTCTCCCTTGGGGAGGTCCACCACCCGCGCGATCCGGCGGGCCACCTCGGCCGGGTCCGCGTCGGCGGGCACGAGCCGCGCCAGCCGCTCGGCCACCTGGTCGGTCAGGCCGGCGTAGCGCTCGTCGTAGGCGGCCACGATGTCGGCGCTGCCCGCGCGCCCGGCGTGGGCGAAGTGGTTCGTGCCCCTCGTGAAGGCGCCGGGCACGACGATCGTCGTGTCGATCCCGAAGCGCGCGAGCTCGGCGGCGTAGCTCACGGCCAGCGCGTCCTCCGCGGCCTTGGCGGCGAAGTACGGGCCGAGGTAGGGCGGGGTGCCGCCCCGGCTGCTGCTGGACCCGACCCACACCACGAGCCCGTCCCCCTGGGCGCGCAGGTGCGGCAGGACGGCGCGGTTGACGCGCTGGGTGGACAGCACGTTGGCGTCGTAGACGGCCGCGAGCTGCTCGGGGGTGAACGCCTCGGCCGGCCCGAGCACCATGTGTCCCGCGTTGTGCACGACCACGTCGAGCCGGCCCACCTCGGCGACGATGTGCCCGATCGCGGCGTCCACCGAGGCCTGGTCGGCGACGTCCATCTCGACGGCGCGCAGGTCGACGCCGTGCTCCCGCGCGTACTCGCGCAGCGCGGTGACCGCGGGGGCGTTGCGGCCCGTGGTCTCCCGCATACCGGCGTGGACGGTGTGCCCCGCGTCGGCGAGGGCCCGGACGGTGAGCGCCCCGAACCCGCTGGACGCCCCGGTGACGACGATGTTCTTCGCCATGATCCTGCTCCTTCTCAGATGACTCCGCCGTTGGCGTAGAGGACCTGTCCGTTCACCCAGCGGGCAGGCCCTGCGAGGAACGCGACCGCCTCGGCGATGTCGGCGGGGACTCCGAGCCGCTCCAGCGGCGACATCGACGCCAAGTGGTCGACCACCGACTGCTCCTTGCCGTCCAGGAACAGCGGCGTGGCGGTCGGGCCGGGCGCGACGGCGTTGACGGTGATGTCGCGGCCCCGCAGCTCCCTGGCCAAGATCAAGGTCATCGCGTCCACGGCGCCCTTGCTCGCGGCGTAGGCGGTGTAGGTCGGCAGCGCGATCTTCGTCACGGAGGTGGAGAAGTTGATGATCGCGCCGCCGCTGCGCACCCGGCGGGCGGCCTGCTGGTCCACCACGAACGTCCCGCGGATGTTGGTGCGGTGCATCCGGTCGAGGTCGTCGAGGTCGAGCTCGGCGAGCGGGGAGAGCAGCATGATCCCCGCCGTGTGCACGACCACGTCGACGCCGCCGTAGCGCCGTTCCGCCTCGTCGAAGAGGGCGGCCACCTCGTTCTCGTCCCCGACGTCGGCCTGCGCCGCGCTCGCCGTGCCCCCGGCGGCGAGGATCGCGTCCACGGCCTCCTGCGCTCGCCCGGGGTTGCCGGCGTAGTGCACCAGCACACTCATCCCGTCCGCGGCGAGGCGCTCGGCGACCGCCCGCCCGATACCGCCGGAACCGCCGGTGACGATCGCGACGCGCGGAGTGCTCTCCGTCATGATCCCGCTCCTTCGTAGCGCTGTTCCGCTTGGTCGAGATCGACGCTAACACTGCCGTCGTATCGGCGCTACGGCTTTGCGGAATCCGCGTTATGACCTGCGTAACATGCGTACGCCTCATTCGTTAGTGACGCTACGATCGACTGGTGGACCTGCGCACGCGGATGCTCGACGCCGCCGAGGAGCTGCTGAACGCCTCACCGGACCGCGACATCGCCACGCGGGCGGTGTGCGAGGCGGTGGGCGTCGGCGCGCCCGTGCTCTACCGGCTCTTCGGGGACAAGAACGGCCTGCTCAGTGCGCTGGTGGACTACGGGTTCGACCGCTACCTGGCCACGAAGCGGGCCGCCGCGCCGTCGGAGGACCCGGTCGAGGACCTGCGCAACGGGTGGGACACCCACGTCGAGTTCGCGAGGTCCCACCCGGCCGTCTACCGGCTGATGTTCTCGCCGAGCTTCGCCACCGTGCCCTCCGCCGCCGAGGAGGCGATGCGCCTGCTGCGCCGGGTCCTGGATCGGTGCGCGGCCGCGGGCAGGCTGCGCGTCGAGCCCGGGCTGGCCGCCCAGATGATCATGTCCGCGAACATCGGCCTGGCGCTGAACCTCGTCACGCAGCCCGAGAACTACCCCGACCCGGAGCTCTCCCGGCGGGTGCGCGACGCCGTCCACGCCGCCGTGCTCGGGCCCGGCCGCCCGGCAGGCGAAGACGGCCAGGACTCGCTGGTGGTCGCCGCCCTGCAGCTGGCCGCCGTCCTGCGGAACCGCCCCACCGAGCTCGGCGAACCCGAGACCGCACTGCTGCGGCACTGGCTGGACACGCTGGCCGGCACCCCGTCCACGCCCGCACGCACCGCATCCCGCCCCACGCACACCGTCGGCGGGTAGCGCCGGCCGGAACGGGGCGCGCGGATCAGGCCGACAGCATGCCCAGCATCCCGGCCACCGAGGCAGGCCAGCCGAACTGCTCCGCCCGCGCCCGCGCCGCGGCGCGCCGGCCCGCCTCGTCGGCCGCCAGCAGCGTCGTGACGCCCGTTGCGAAGGCCTCGGGACGGTCCAGCGCGGCGGCCCCGGACGGGCCGACGATCTCCGGCAGCGCGGAGGACGCCGACACCACCACGGGCGTACCGCTCGCCAGTGCCTCCAGCGCGGACAGCCCGAACGTCTCGTGCGGGCCGGGGGCGAGCGAGACGTCCGCGGAGGCGAGCAGCCGGGCGAGCTGCCCGCGGTCGGGGACGAACCCGATGAACGTCACCGGCAGCCCGGCGGCCCGCCGCTCCAGTGCGGGCCGCCGCGGCCCGTCCCCCGCGACGACCAGCCGCACCCGGTGCCCCGCCGCGCGCAACGCGGCCACGGTGTCGATGCTGCGCTCCGGGTGCTTCTCCGGCGAGAGCCGCCCGCAGTGCACGAGGAGGGTGTCCGCGCCCGCGACGAGCCCGGAGCGCAGGCCGGGGTCGTGGTGGCGGGGCGAGAACGCCGTGAGGTCGACGCCCAGCGGCACCTGCGCCACGTTCCGCGCGCCGATGCGGTCGAACTCCGCCCGCGCGAACGACGTCGTGCAGACGACGGTGTCGTAGGCCGCCGCCATCCGGGCGTTCGCCGCGTCGGCGACGCGCCGGGCCGCGGCAGCCGGCAGCAGGAACTGCGCGAGGAGCCGGTCGAGCCGCTCGTGGGAGATCACCACGCTCGGCACGCCGTGCCGCGTCGCCCACGCCCCCAGCCCGCGCAGCGTCAGCCGGTCCGACACCTCGATCGCGTCCGGGCGCAGCCGCTCCAGCAGCCGCTGTACCCGCCACGGGTCGACCGCCCGGTAGCCGCCGGTGCCGGGCAGCCCGGGTGCGGCGATCGTGATCCGCCGGATGCCGGTGGGCAGGAGCTCGTCCGCCGACCGCGGGCCCGGCACCACGAGCACGACCTCGTGGCCCCGCGCGCCGTAGCCCGCGCCCAGGTGGTGCAGGGCGGTGCGCAGGCCGCCGGAACGCGGGCCGTAGAAGTTCGCGAGCTGGACGATCCTCACGCTGCGGCCGCCGTCCGACCGATCACCTCGGCGTAGTGGGCCACCAGCTCGTCGCACACCGCCGACCAGGTGCGGCGCAGCACCGACCGCCGGGCGGCGGCGCCGAACCGGCGACGCAGCTCCGGGTCGGCGAGGGCTGCGACGGCCGCGCGCAGCTCGACGTCGGCCGCCCGGGACACACCGTCGTCCGGGGTGGCGCCGTCGGGGTGCGGCGGCACCAGGAAACCCGTGCGGCCCGGCAGCACGAGGTCCCGCGGGCCGCCCGCGTCCGGGGCCACCACGGGCAGCCCGGACGCGAGTGCCTCCTGCACCGCCTGGCAGAACGTCTCGGACGGCCCGGTGTGCACGAACACGTCGAGCGATGCGTAGATCCGGGCGAGCTCGTCGCCCTCCCGGAAGCCGAGGAACGCCGCGGCCGGCAGGACCGCGCGCAGGCGGTCCTCGCTGGGCCCGCCGCCCACGACGACGAGCCGGGTACCCGGCAGCCCGTGCAGCGCCCCGAGCCGCTCCACCTGCTTCTCCGGCGCCAACCGCCCGACGTACCCGACGAGCAGCTCACCCCCGGGGGCCAGCTCGGCGCGCAGCCCGGCGTCGCGCTTGGACGGGGTGAACCGCCGCGTGTCGACGCCGCGGGCCCACTGGTGCACCCGCGGCACCCCGCGCTCCCGCAGCGCCGCGGTGGCCCAGCTCGACGGCGCGAGCGTGCGGTCGGCCTGCCCGTGCAGCCGGCACGTCCAGCGCCAGGCCGCACGGGCGGTGAGGCCGAGGCCGTAGGAGGAGGCGAAACCGGCCACGTCGGTCTGGTAGACCGCGACCGTCGGGATGCCCAGCCTGCGCGCCGCCGCGAGCCCCCGGTACCCCACGACGAACGGCGCCGCGAGGTGCACGACGTCCGGCCCGAACTCGCGCAGGGCCGTCAGCACCCGCCTGCTCGGCACGCCCACCGGCATCGACGACACCACCGGCAGGTTCAGCTCCCTGATCCGCACGACCGGGGCGCCCGCGTACTCCGTCGGCCCGTCCATCCCCGGCGCCACGACGAGCACGTCGTGCCCGGCGGCGGTGAGGTGCTCGACCACGCGGAGCACCGAGTTGGTGACGCCGTTGACCACGGGGAGGAAGCATTCGGAGACGATCGCGACGCGCACGGTGGCACGGTCTCCCGGCGGGGGATCGCGCTGGTGGCGCGCCACCCAACGGGGAACCAACACCCCGTGTCGGTCGCACAGTTGGCCGGGTGATCGTCGGCAGGTCACCTGCGGGACGCACCCGGGACACCGGAGGCCGTGACGCTCGGGCCACATGACCGTCCAGCACGATCCGAGCGCACCCCCGGCCCCGGTGGAGGCCGGACTGATGTCCCGTGCCCTCGAGGTGGCCGGGCGGCTCGCCAACGACGCGGCCGAGGTGATCACGGCGACCGCAGGCCGGGAGCACCACAGCGGCGCAGCGCACAAGGCCAACCCGTTCGACTGGGTCACCGACACCGACCGGACCCTCGAACGCCACACCCGCCGGGTCCTCGCCGCGGAGTTCCCCGGCGTTCCGGTGGTCGGTGAGGAGTACGGCGCCGACCCGGACGCCCACCACGCGCCGTACCGGTGGGTCGTCGACCCCGTGGACGGCACTGCAAACTACGTCGCGGGATTCCCGTGGTGCGCCTACAGTCTCGCGCTGGTGGACGCCTCCGGCCCCGTGGTGGGGGTGATCGCCGACCCGAGCCGGGCCCAGATCTACGCCGCCGCCCGCGGACGAGGGGTGCGGGCGAACGGCGTCCCGGTCCGGGTCGTACCCCGTGCGCTGGCGGGCGGGCTGATCTGCGCGGAGCTCGGTCCCGGCCGCACGGCCGGCTTCACGCGGTGCGCCGCCGCGGGCCACACCGCGATCCGCTCACTCGGCTCGTCGGCGCTCGCCATCACGCAGGTGGCCCTCGGTCACGCCGTCGCGGCGGTGCTCGAGGGCCACCGCGAATGGGACGTCGCGGGCGCCGCCTGCCTCGCCACCGAGGCCGGCGCGGTGATCGTCGACGGGAGCGGGCGGCCCGACCCGCTGCCCGGCGCGGCGATGATCGTCGCACTGCCCGGCGCGCTGGACGCCGTGCTGGCCTGGTGGCGCGCGTCCGGGGAATGACGCACGGCCACGACCCACGCGCACTCCCGGCGCGCGGGGTAGCGTCCGCGCGATGGTGAGCCTCGACGACGTGGCCGGCATCGCCACGCAGCTACCCGAGGTCGTCGAGATCGACCGGCGCGGCAACCGCGCGTGGGCCGTATCCGCGACCAAGCGCGGCGGGCCCACGGTCTTCGCCTGGGAACGGCAGTTCAGCAAGGCGGACATCCGGCGCTACGGCGCCGAGACCCCACCGACCGGCCCGATACTCGCGATCCGCGTCGCCGACCTCCACGAGAAGGAGGCCGTGCTCGCCGCCAACCCGGACGCCTTCTTCACGATCCCGCACTTCGACGGGTACGCAGCGGTGCTCGTCCAGCTCGACGAGGTCACCGGGCCGGCGCTGCGGGACGCGATCCTCGACGGCTGGCTGGCCTGCGCCCCACCGGAGCTCGCGGAGCGCTACCGCGCCTAGGAGTGTGCGCGGGGCGGAGCGGCCCGTCTCAGCGCACCGAAGTGCCGTTCGCTCCACCGGCGTGGCGGCGGCGGCGCAGCCACAGCGCCAGCGGGCCCAGCACCGCCCACACGGCCGCGAGGGCGAGCGCGAGCGGGCCCGCCTCGCCGAACGCGCTGCTCCCGGCCACCCGGACGAGCTCGGGGTTGCCGAGGTCGTACTCGACGGCCACCGACTGGCCCACCTGCAGCCCGGACGGGTAGAAGACGCCGTGCTCCGGCACCACGGTCTCCCCGCTCGCCACCGTGAAGCGGACGACCGTGCGGGCGAACGTGGACCCGTCGAGCACATCGGCCTGCGCGTAGCCCGGGTTCGCCGAGATGGCGCGGTCGTCGACGGCGGCGCCGGCCAGTGCGAGCAGCCCGAGCACCGTGGCGAGCACGGCGATCCCGACGACGATCTCGGCGGACCGGTTGACCGCGAACCGGCGGATCGGGCGCACCAGCGATGCCAGCTCGTCGATCGCGCGGGTGCGCTCGGCGTCTGTCGTCCGGGTGCCACTCGTCACGCCCCCCATCGTATGAGGCCTGGTCGGAACGCCGGTGTGGCCGGTACCTCCCGGGGTCGGGCGCACACGAACCGGCACCGCCTCTTACTCTCGGAAACGTGACGATCGCCCCGCTACCGACCGGGTTGGGCGTGCGAACCAGGCGCGTCGACCCCGGCGGCCTGCTCGAGCTCCTCCCGGACGACCGCAACCCGCTGGCGTGGGTCCGCGGAGCCGACGGGCTCGTCGGCTGGGGCGAGGTCGCCCGCCTCACGGTGTCGGGCGAGAACCGGTTCGCCGAGGCCGACGCGTGGTGGCGCTCCTTCCGGGACCGACTGCGGGTCAGCGACGAGGTCGGCGTGCCGGGCACCGGCCCGGTGGCGTTCGTGAGCTTCACCTTCAGCGACACCTCGCCGGGCTCGGTGCTGGTGGTCCCGCGGGTCCTCGTCGGGCGCCGCGACGGGGTCGCGTGGATCACCGAGTTCTCGCCGGGCGACGGCCCCTCGGTGCGGGCCGTCACGCCCGTCCGGCCGAGCGGGGCCCTCCGGTTCGCCGACGGGCTGCTGCCGGTGGCCGGTTACCGGAAGGCCGTGGCGGAGGCCGTGCGCCGGATGCGCGCGGGCGAGCTGGACAAGGCCGCGATCGCCCACGACCTGCTCGCCGTCGGCGACGCCCCGCTCGACCCGCGGTTCCTCCTCGCCGGCCTGGCCCGGCGCTACCCCACCTGCTGGTCGTACTCGGTCGACGGTCTCGTCGGCGCCACCCCCGAGCTGCTGGTGCGCCGCGAGGAGGGCACCGTCTCGTCGCGGGTGCTCGCGGGCACGATCTGGCCCGGCGAGTGCGACGACCTGCCCGGACAGCTGCTCGGCTCGGCCAAGGACCGCCACGAGCACGCCCTCGCCGTCGACTCGCTCGCCGACGCGCTGCGACCGATGTGCAGCGCGCTCCACGTGCCGGACACCCCGTCGGTGATCGCGTTGCGCAACGTCTCGCACCTGTCCAGCGACGTGCACGGGACGCTCGACCCGCAGTCGCCCGCGTCGCTGCTGCAGCTCGCCGCCGCCGTGCACCCGACGGCCGCTGTCGGCGGCACCCCGCGCGAGGCCGCGCTCGCACTCATCGCGGAGCTGGAGGGCATGGACCGCGGCCGCTACGCGGGCCCCGTCGGCTGGATGGACGGCGACGGCGACGGCGAGCTCGGGATCGCGCTGCGGTGCGCCCAGCTGGACGGGCCCACCGCGCGCCTGTTCGCGGGCTGCGGCATCGTGGCCGACTCCGATCCGGACACCGAGGTGCGGGAGGCGGCGGCGAAGATGCTCGCCGTCCGCGACGCGCTCGAGGACGCCGGGCTGGACTGAGCCGCTCGACAACCGTCCACGTCATGGCGTACATGTATGTACATGACTGGACAGGTCGGGTTCAGCAAACGGTCCAGGCTGGTCGAGGACCTGACCGAACGGATCCGGTCCGGCCGGCTCGCCCGCGGTGAACGGCTGCCCGGCGAGAACCAGCTGGCGGCGACCTACCAGGTGAGCCGCGGCACCGTCCGCAGCGCCCTCTCGGAGCTGCAACGCCGGAACCTGATCGCCACCGAGACCGGCGTCGGCTCCTTCGTCACGTTCGACGGGGTGGCGCTCGACCAGAGCGTCGGCTGGGCCCGTGCGCTCGCCGACGCCGGGTCGGACGCCACCGTGGAGCTGCTCGGCATCGAGTACGGCGGGGCGGCGGAGCTGGTCGAGCGGCACGGCCCGCTCGTCACCGTCCGCAGGCTGCGCCGCACGGCCGCCGGCCCGGTCTCCCTGGAGACGTCCGCCCTCCCCGCCACCGGTGCCATCGCCGACCTCCCCGAACGCGGACTCGTCGACGGCTCGATCACGGCGACGCTGCGCGCGGCGGGGCTCGTCGGGGCCCGCGGCGAGCAGTGGATCTCCGCTGTCCCGCTCGACGACCCCGCCGCCCGGCTGCTGGCGCGCTCGCCCGGCGAGCTCTTCCTGCAGTCCACCCGCACCACGCTGACCGCGGACGGCGCGCTCGTCGAGCACGTCGAGAGCCTGCTGGACCCGGCCCGGTTCCGGTTCCACCTCACGTTCGGCGAGCGATGACCGAGCGGGAGCGGGCGATCGGGGCGCTGGCCGGGCTCGCACTCGGCGACGCGCTCGGCATGCCCACGCAGTCGATGTCGCGGGACCGGATCGCCGCCCGGTACGGGCCCATCACCACCTTGCTCGACGCGGCCGCCGACCAGCCCATCGCCCCGGGCATGCCGGCCGGCTCGGTCACCGACGACACGGAGCAGGCGCTGCTGCTCGCCCGCCTGCTGATCGACGGGGCCGGTGACGTCGACGCCACCGCGTTCGCCGATGCGCTGGAGCGGTGGGAGGCGGAGATGGTCCGCCGGGGCTCCGCCGACCTGCTCGGCCCGTCCACCAAGCGCGCGATCCGGCGGCTGCGGGCGGGCGAGCCGCCGGACGAGGCCGGTCGGGACGGCACCACCAACGGCGCCGCGATGCGGGTGACGCCGGTCGGGATCGCCGTCCCCCACACCGACCAGGAGGCGCTGCTCGACGCCGTCGTGCAGGCCAGCCGCGTGACGCACAACTCGTCCATCGGGATCGCGGCGGCGGCCGCCGTGGCCGCGGCGGTCTCCGCAGGCGTCGCGGGCACCGACCTCGGCACCGCGCTCGACGCGGCCGAGAGCGCGGCGGCGGCCGGTGCGCGGCGGGGGCACTGGGCCGCCGGTGGCGACGTCGCGGCGCGGATCCGGTGGGCCCGCGGCTTCGCCCGGGGCCGGGGGCGCGCCGACCTCGCCGACGCCGTCGCCGGCGTCATCGGCACCTCGGTCGCGGCCCAGGAGTCGGTGGTCGCGGCGTTGGCGCTCGCCGAGGCGCTCGGCGACGAGCCCCTGGACGCGCTCACCCTCGCCGCGGAGATCGGCGGCGACACCGACACCGTCGCCGCGATCTGCGGGGCCGTGCTCGGCGCGCACCACGGCGTCGGCGGGCTGCCCACCGACCTGCTCGACACGGTCCGCCGCGTCAACCACTTCGATCCGGCGCCCGTCGCCGACGGGTTGCTCGAACTCCGGCACGGGAGCACGGCATGACCACCACCAGCGAGGAGCCCACCACCGGCCCGCTCGAGACGCGGGGCATCGAGCCGGTACCGGCCGACGAGCGCCACGGCCGCCCGGCCCAGCTCTTCTGGGTGTGGTTCGCCGCCAACATCTCGATCCTCGGGCTCCCGCTCGGCGCCACCCTCGTGGCGCAGGGGCTCACGGTGTGGCAGGCCGTGGTCGTCGCGGCGGTGGGCTCCGTGGGGTCGTTCGCGATCGTCGGGGCGGTGTCGATCGCGGGGCGCCGGGGCGGCGCGCCCGGCCTCACGCTGTCCCGCGCCGTCTTCGGGGTGCGGGGCAACATCGGCCCCACCGCCGTCTCGCTGATATCGCGGCTGGGCTGGGAGACCGTCAACACGACGACGGCGGCGTTCGCGCTGCTCTCGCTGTGCACGATCCTCGTCGGCTCCGGCCCGGCGGCCACCGGCCACCCGCTGCTGACGGTGGCGTGCATCGCGGTGTTCGTGCTGCTCACGGTGGTCGTCTCCGGGCTGGGGCACGCCGTGCTGGTGTCCGTGCAGCGCTGGGCGACGTGGGTCTTCGGCGCGCTCAACGTCGTGGTGGGCGCGTTCCTCATCGCGACCGTCGACTGGACCGCGGTCGGCGCCGCCACCCCGGCGCCCGTGGGCGCGATGATCGCGGGCGTCGGCGTCATCGCCGCCGGAACCGGAATCGGATGGGCCAACGCCTCGGCCGACATCTCGCGCTACCAGGCACCCGGCGTCCGGGCCGGATCGCTCGTGCTCTCGGCGGCCGCGGGCGCGGGCATCCCGCTGGTGCTGCTGATCTCGCTGGGCAGCACGCTCGCCGCGGGCGACCCGTCGCTCGCGGACGCGGGCGACCCGGTGGCCGCGATCCGCGCACTGCTGCCCAGCTGGATGGCGGTGCCCTACCTGGTCGCCGCGTTCGGCGGGCTGCTGCTGTCCAACCACCTGTCCGTCTACTCCGCGGGCCTCACCACGCTGACGCTGGGCCTGCGGATGCCGCGGGTGTACGCCGTGGTCGTCGACGTGGTCGTGACGTTCGCGGGCGCGATCTACTTCATCCTCGTCGCCGACGACTTCTACGGCCCGTTCATCGCGTTCATCAGCCTCCTGGCCGTGCCGATCACGGCATGGGTCGGCGTGTTCGCCACCGACATGCTCCGGCGCAGCCACTACGACCCGGTCGCCCTCATGGACGTGCGCCGGACCAGCGCCTACTGGTACCGGGGCGGCGTCGAGTGGCGGGCCGTCACGGCATGGGGTGCCGCGATCGTCGCGGGCTACCTCTTCGTCACCGCGGGCCCGTCGGACGCGCCGTGGTTCAGCGGGCCGCTGGCCGGAAGCTGGTTCGGGGAGAACGGCCTCGGCTGGGTGGTCACGTTCGTCGTGGCCGCCGGGATCTACGGTGCGCTCGGCGGGGCACGTCGATGACCGCGCGGCTCGTCCACACCGGGCAGGTCATCCTCGACCTGGTGATGCGGGTGCCGGGCCTGCCGCCGGTCGGCGGCGACGTGTTCGCCTCGCACACCGACCTGCTTCCCGGCGGCGGGTTCAACGTCATGGCCGCGGCCGCGCGGGCCGGGGCCGACGTCGTCTACGCGGGGGGCCACGGCGACGGCCGGTTCGGCGAGCTCGCGCGCGACGCGCTGGCGGCCGAGGGGATCACCACGGCGCTCCCGCCCACCACCGGCGCGGACACCGGGATCTGCGTCGTGCTCGTGGACCGCACCGGCGAGCGCACGTTCGTCACGGGGAGCGGGGCCGAGTCGGCCGTCGACCCCGCCGCGCTCGCCGCGGTGCCGGTCGCGGCCGCCGACGTGGTGTACGTGAGCGGCTACAGCATGCTCGTGCCGGACAAGGCGGCCGTGCTGCTCGACCGGCTCGCCGCGCTGGACGGGCCCACGGTGCTCGTCGACCCGGGCCCGCTGGTCGGGGAGATCGAGCCCGCGACGTGGTGCCGGTTGCTCGCCCGCACCTCGATCCTGTCCACCAACGCCCGCGAGGCGCGCATCCTCACCGGTGAGGCGGACCGCTGGGAGGCGGCGGCGGCGCTCGCCCGGCGGCTCACCCCGTCGGCGGCCGTGGTGGTGCGCGACGGGGCGGCGGGCTGCCTCGTCACCCGCGACGGCGCCACGACCCACGTTCCGGGCATCCCGGTCGAGGCGGTCGACACCACGGGCGCCGGTGACGCGCACTGCGGCGTGCTCGCCGCCGAGCTGCTGCGCGGGGCCGACCTCGCAACCGCCGCGGCGCGCGCGAACGCCGCGGCCGCCATCGCCGTGACCCGCCCGGGGCCCGCCACCGCACCCACCCGGGCCGAGGTGGACGCCCTCCTCGCCCATGGCTGATCGAGAAGTTGCGGCAGGCGGGCCCGTCACCCCCCGCGACGGGCCCGCCCGCCGTACCAGACGTTCCAGCCGATCAGGGCGGCGAACGTCACGACGGTGAGCACGGTGCTCAGGCCGACCATCACCGAGACCGGCAGCAGGTAGATCAGCGGCACGCGCAGCAGCGCCAGCGCGAGCAGCCCCGCGCCCCAGACCGCCGAGCTGAGCCGCACCCCGTGGCGCACCTCGGGGTGCGTGTGGAAGGCCTCGGTGAGCGCCTCCGCCTTGCGCGGGCTGAAGCTCTGCATCGCCGCGAGCGTCAGCGGTGTGCCCCACCTGCTGGTGACCAGGAACACGAGCGCCACCGCGCTGAGGGTGATCGAGTCCTGGACCAGCAGGAACCGCTCGTCCCCACTCACCAGGGTGAGCGCCAGCCCCACGCCGAACACCACGAGCATGACGGTGGCGAACAGGTTGAGCCTGCGGCGCCGCGCGACGTCCCAGCCGATCCGCAGCGCGGCCACACCCGTGGCGGCCAGCAACGCGGGCCAGTCGGCCACGCCGGCGATGTGCAGCGCGTAGTACGCGACGAGCGGCAGCCCGACGTCCAGCGCGAGCCCGCGGATCATCGCCGCCGGCCGGAACTCGACGTCGGGCGGCACGGCCGGGATCCGCTCGGTGGGCGCGTCCCCGATGGGCGTGTTCATCGCGGTTCCAGGTCGGCGTCGTCGATCCACGACCCGTGGAACCCGGACGGGACGCCGCGCGGCAGCTGCACGGCGGCGACCGGCGGGCCGGCCACGTCGGTGGCGTCGAGCACGAGCAGCCGCGAGGCGCTGCCGTCGCGGCGGGTGGTGATGGACAGCAGCCAGCCGTCGTCCTCGGCCCGCCCCGGGGCACCGGAGGGGACGAACACGGCCTCGCCCGCCACCGTGTCGGTCCCCAGGTCGTGCTCCGCGCGCGTGCCGCGCTCGGCGTCGAACTTGACGATCCCGGCCCGGCCATGCGAGTCGGCCACCGCGTAGCGGTAGCGGGCCTCGCGGCCCACGCGCTCGTCGTCGACGGTGGGGAACTCGACGGCCCGGTCGTCGAGCGCGGTCTCGGTGACGCCGCCGGTGGACGGGTCGAGCACCCACCGGTGCAGCCGGGCCGACCCCGTGGCCGCGGCGCCGGAGGCGAGCCCGGCCGGATCGGTGCCGAGCCCGTCCCACATGGCGACGGCGTCGGCGGCGCCGTACCGGACGGCGTCGAGGACCACCCGGCCGGCCGCGTCGGTGTGGGCGTTGCCGACGTGGAAGACGTAGCTGGGCTCCACCTCGAACCACCTGACCGTGCCCGGGTCGTCCAGCGGCATCACGCCGATCCGGGCGCCGTAGCCGTCGTCCCACCCGAACGGCATGCCCGTGGCGAGCCTCCCGAGCTGGAACGTCATCGGCAGGTCGAGGAACAGCGCGTGCCGGTCGGTGATGGCGAAGTCGTGCATCATCGTGGCGCCGGGCACCTCGATCTCGCTGCTCCGCACGAGCTCGCCCTCCGCCGACAGCCGGTGGTAGGTGAGGAACGGCGGGCGCATCCCGTAGCCGAACAAGTGCAGCTCCCCGGTCACGGGGTCGGTCTTCGGGTGGGCCGTCATGGCCGTGGTGAGCCTGCCGCCGAAGTCGCAGGGGCCGACGGTGTCGAGCTCGGGCGTGAGCACGTGCGGGAAGCTGCTCTCCACGAGCGCCATGATCCGGCCGGCGTGCTCGATGACGTGCGTGTTCGCGTGCCCGACGGCGCGGTCGACGGTGCCGTCGGCCTGCAGCATCGACTCCCCCGCCAGCGCCCGCGTACGCACCCAGCGGTTGCGGTACCACTCCGCGCGCCCCTCCCGCAGCCGCACGCCGTGCACCATGCCGTGGCCGGTGAACCAGTGCGAGGACGGCTCGCCGGGCAGCGGGTTCGGGCCGTTGCGCAGGTAGCGCCCGACGAGGCCGGGCGGGAGCGCACCCTCGACCGGGAGGTCGACCGCGTCGATCTCGTCGGCGACGGGCGCGAGATGGCCTGCGACGTGCAGGGGCGGGGTGCTGGTCATGGGGAGGAGGATGCACCGGCCGAACGCGACATGTCAAGACTGTCATGTCAGATTCGACATGTACGATCTCGGCATGTCACTGCCGCACGCGCTTCTCGGGCTGCTCGCCGTCGAACCCCGCAGCGGGTACGAGCTCACGAAGGCGTTCGCCACCGACCTCGGGCGCTACGCGTGGCAGGCCGGGCACACGAGCATCTACCCGGAGCTGAACCGGCTCGCCGAGCGCGGGCTCGTCACCGTCACCGAGGAGGGCGCCCGGGGCAGCCGCACCTACTCGGTCACCCGCGAGGGCTATGCCGAGCTGCGGTCCTGGCTGCTCACGTGGCGGCGGCAGGGGAAGGTGCGCAACGAGGACGTGCTGCGCATGTTCCTGCTCTCCGCGCTCGAACCGGCCGATGCGCTGGTCGTGCTGCGGAGGATCGTCGAGCACACGGCCGAGGAGGGCAGCAGGCTGCGCAAGATCATGGACGACGCCCCGGCCGTGATCCCCCCGGGCTCCGACGGGTTCGGCTACCTCGCCGCCGAGTTCGGGGCCCGCCAGTTCGAGGCGGTGCACGGTTGGGCGTTGTGGGCGATCGAGAAGCTGGAGTCCGCACCCGCCTGACGGCCGATCAGAGGGCCTCGGCCACCGCGGCGCCGACGGTGGCGCGCAGCCGCGCGTGTCCCTGCCGCAGCTCGCCGCGCCCGGCGCGCACCTCGACCACCCGCAGCCCGGGAGCCGGGGCGAGCGCGGCCGCGACGTCGGGGACGTCCACGAGAACGTGGCCGGTGCCGGTCGCGGCGCAGAGGGCGGCGAGGTCGACGCCGTGCGGGGTGCCGAAGACCCGCTCGAACGCGCCGGCGTGCTCCGGTGCTCCCTGCTCGAGCAGCCCGAAGATGCCACCGCCGTCGTCGTTGAGCACCACGAACGTGAGGTCGGGGCGCGGCTCGTCGGGCCCGATGACGAGGCCGGTGGAGTCGTGCAGCAGGGTGAGGTCGCCGAGCAGCGCGTACGCGGGCCCGTCGTGCACCAGCGCGGCGCCCACGGCCGTCGAGACCGTGCCGTCGATGCCGGCGACCCCGCGGTTCGCGAGCAGGGTGAGGTCCCGGCGGGGCACGGCGGCCAGCGCGACGTCGCGCACCGGGTTGGACGAACCGAGCAGCAGCTGTGCGCCCGGCGGCAGCGCGGCCACCAGCTCACGGGCGATGCGCAGGCCACCGGGGGCGGCCGGGTCGTCGAGGGCCTTGTCGAGGGCGTCCGCCGCGGCGGCGTCGGCGGCGCGCCAGCGGTCCGTCCAGGACCGGCCGGGGCGCAGCGGCGGGAGGCTCCCGATCGCGCGGACGCTCCCCGCGACGTCCGCCCACGGCATGCCTCGGGGGTCGGCGAGCACGTGGACGGCGACGTCCGGATCGGCGAGCAGCCGCTGCACGGGGCGGTGCAACGTCGGCCGGCCCGCCACCACCACCTGGGCCGGGCGCAACGCGGGCGACGCCCCGAGCAGCCACGGCCCGGTGCGCACCGCGGCGGGCCATGCGGCCGCCGCCGGCTCGGCGACCACCGGGACCGGCAGGTCGAGCAGGTCGTCCGGAGCACCGGAACCGGCGATCACGAGCGTCGGGGCCGCCGGGTCCAGCGGCAGCGGCTCCGACTGCCGGACGACCGGCGCCACGCGCGTCCTCGGCTCCCCGCCCGGGCGGCCCGCGGGCGCCTCACCGGGACCGTCGGGCACCAGCGGTTCGGCGAAGGGCAGGTTCAGGTGCACGGGGCCGGGCGGCCCGCCGGAGGCACCCGTCGCGGCCGCGACGAGCCGGTCGACCGCCGCGCGGCCGCGGGCCGGGTCGCCGTCGACACCGGCGTTCACGGCCAGCCGCACCGCGCCGCCGAACAGCCCGGCCTGCTCGATCGTCTGGCTCGCGCCGGTGCCGATCACGTCCGGCGGCCGGTCGGCGGAGAGCACCAGCAGGGGAACGCCCGCGTACGACGCCTCCAGCACCGCGGGGTGCAGGTTCGCCACGGCCGTGCCCGACGTCGTGCAGACCGGCACCGGGCGCCGCGATCGCAGTGCGATCCCGAGCGCGAGGAAGCCCGCCGAGCGCTCGTCGATCCGGACGTGCAGTCGCAGCCTGCCGGCGGCATCGGCCGCGTGCAGCGCGAACGACAGCGGGGCATTGCGCGAACCGGGGCAGAGCACCGCGTCGGTGACGCCGCAGCGGACCAGCTCGTCGACGACCAGGCGGGCACGGGTCGTCGACGGGTTCACGGGACGAGAGCCTATGTCTCGATGACCTGGAAGGCCGTGGCGAGGCGGGCACCGGGGAGCCGGGCGCCCGCCTCCTCCGCGGCGGTGCGCAGGAACCGCTCCGGATCGCTCATCGGCCCGCCGAGCGCCTCGAGGTAGGCCTTGTGCGCCCGCAGCGACGCCACCCCGCGGTCGAACGACCCCTCGACGTCGACGGCGTGCCGGCTCTCGGGGGAGGCGAGCACGAGCACCTGCTTCACGCCGCTCCACGGCTCCCCGACCTCCGGGAACAACCAGCGGTTCGCCGCGTCCCGGACGGCGTCGATGGCCGCCTGGCCGACCACCCGGTGATCGGCCATGTTGAGGTGGCCGCCCGGGAACGTGTCGTGGTGGTTGCTCGTGATCACCACCTCCGGGCGGTGCCGGCGGATCGCGGCCGCGATGTCCCGCCGCAGCGGGATCCCGTAGCTGATCAGCCCGTCCGGGTGGTCGAGGAACTCCACGACGTCGACGCCGACCTCGGCCGCCGCGGCTCGTTGCTCGGCCTCCCGCAGCGGGCCGCACTCTTCAGGGGGGAGGGTGTCGATCCCGGCCTCCCCGCGGGTCGCCAGCAGGTACGCGATGGCGCGGCCCTGCGCTGTCCAGCGCGCGATGGCGGCGGCCCCGCCGTACTCGAGATCGTCGGGATGGGCGACAACGGCCAACCCGCGCGCGAAGTCCTCCGGGAACAGCTCGTAGTCCTCGGCCATGCCGTGATCCTCCCCTCCCGGCGGCCCCGGACGCACGAGGCGTACCGTCGACGCGATCTCGGTGGGCACGAGCGGTGCCCGGACCAGGAGCTCCCCACCCCATGTCCACTGCACGCCCCGCCACGGACCGGCCCGGCGAAACCACCCTCGACCACCTGCTCACGGTGCTCGCCGCGCCCGCCGAACTGCTCTCCGATCCCGACGGCCAGGTCCGCGCGGACGGCGCGCAGGGGCTCTACGTCGGCGACACCCGCTACCTCAGCCGGCTCGAGCTCCGCGTCGACGGCGTCGAGCCGCACCCCGCAGCGGCGAGCCTCGACGGGGCGGGCCGCGCCCGGTTCGAGGGCGAGCTGCCCGGCGTCCGGGTGCGCCGCGACCGGCGGGTGGCCGACCGGAGGGCGGTCGAGGAGATCACGCTCCACAACGTGGAGGACGGCCCCTCCCGCATGCGGGTCACCGTGCACGCGCGCAGCGACCTGGCCGCCACCCCCGTCGTCAAGTCCGGCGCGCCGCTCACGGACGTGCCGCCCGCCGTGCACGGGAACGAGGTGCACTGGGCCCGCGACGAGGCGGCCGCGGTGCTCACCACCGCCCCGACCGCCGTCGAGATCGGGACGGCCGGCGCTGACGCCGTGCTGAGCTGGCCGGTGCGGCTCGCACCGGGGGAGCGCTGGACCGTGCGCATCGTCCTCACGCCGTCCGCCGCCGGGCCCGAGGACCTCCGGCCCGCCGCGGCGCTGCCGTGGCAGCGGGACGAGCGCGTGTTCGCCGGCCCGAACGCCGAACTGGTGCGACGCAGCCTCGCCGACCTCGACGGCCTCCTGCTCGCCGATCCCCACGAGCCCGCCGACCGCTTCGCCGCGGCCGGGAGCCCCTGGTTCTGCACGTTGTTCGGGCGCGACTCGCTGTGGACGGCACGGATGCTGCTGCCGCTGTCCACCGAGCTCGCCGGCGGCACGCTGCGCGTGCTGGCGCGCCGGCAGGGGCAGCTGAGCGACCCGCGTGGCGAGGAGGAACGCGGGAAGATCATCCACGAGTTCCGGCCCGGCGGGCTGCGGGCCGGTGGGCTGGACCTGCCACCGCGCTACTACGGCACCGTCGACGCCACGCCGCTGTGGTGCTGCCTGCTGCACGACTCGTGGCGCGCGGGCCTGCCGGACGACGAGGTGGTCGCGTTGCTGCCGAACCTGGAGGCGGCGCTCGGGTGGGTCCGGCGCACCGCGGGCGACGACGGGTTCCTCGGCTACCGCGGCTCGCCCGGAGGGGGCCTGGCCAACCAGGGCTGGAAGGACTCCCGGGGCGCGGTCCGCTGGACCGACGGGGCGATCGCCGACCGGCCGCTCGCCCTGTGCGAGGTGCAGGGCTACGCGTACGCGGCCGCCCGCGGCGGCGCCGAGCTGCTGGCGGCGTTCGACCGCCCCGGCTCCGGCGAGTGGCGGGGCTGGGCCGAGCGGCTGGCCACCCGCTTCCGCGCGAGCTACTGGATCGACGACCCGGACGGCGCCTACCCCGCCATCGCCCTCGACGGGCACGGCCGCGCCGTCACCGGCCCGGCGTCGAACATGGCGCACCTGCTCACCACGGGGATCCTCACGCCGGACGAGACCGATCTCGTCGCCGACCGGCTCGCCCGGCCCGACCTCGACGGCGGCCGCGGCCTGCGCACGCTGTCCAGCACGAGCGGCGGCTACGACCCCCTGAGCTACCACCGCGGATCGGTGTGGCCGCACGACACGGCGATCGCCGTGCTCGGCCTCGCCTGCGCAGGCCGGCACGACGTCGCCCGCTCGCTGGGCGAGGGCCTGGTCGCCGCGGCCCGGGACTTCGCCGACCGGCTGCCCGAGCTCTACGCCGAGATCGACGGCGAGGCATTCAGCTACCCCACGGCCTGCCGCCCCCAGGCCTGGGCCGCCGCCGGTGCGATCGCGGTGGTGTCCTACCTCGACGCGGGTCTCCTCCCGGCATGGGCGAGCCCCGACACGGCCGAGCAGGTGCCGCCGCAGGCCGCCACCGCGCTGCGCTCCGCGGGAGCCGGCGTTGCGTGATCTCGAACTGCGGCGGAGGGCCGTCGCCGTCCTCGACGGCAACTGGGAGCGCGGGCACACCGTGCCGTCGCGCCGCCTCTACCCGCACCAGTGGAGCTGGGACTCCGCGTTCATCGCGATCGGCTGGGCGCACGCCTCGCCCGGCCGCGGCCGCCGGGAGCTGGAGTCCCTGCTGGCCGCGCAGTGGGCGGACGGCCGCGTGCCCCAGATCGTGTTCAACCCCGCGGTCGCGCGCGATGCGTACTTCCCCGGCCCCGACTTCTGGCGCTCGCGCGACGTCCCGGGCACCCCGGGGCGGGAGACGTCCGGGATCGTCCAGCCCCCGGTGCACGCGGTGGCCGCGCTCGAGGTCCACCGGGCCGCGCCCACCCTCGGGCGCCGCTTCCTGCGGCGGGCGTACCCGCACCTCGCGGCCCAGCACGACTACCTGCTGCGCGAGCGCTCCGGGCCGCACGGCCTCGTGGCGATCGTGCACCCGTGGGAGTCCGGGCAGGACAACTCCCCGGCATGGGACGCCGAGCTGGCCCGGGTGCCCGCCGACGTCGCGGTGCTGGCCGCGCACCGGCGCCGCGACCTCGACCACGTCGACGCCACCGAGCGCCCCACGGCCGCCGACTACGCCCGGTACGTCGAGATCGCGTCGACCTACCGCGACCACGACTACCGCGACGAACCCGCCGCACACCTCTTCGTCGCGGTCGACCCCCTGTTCAACGCGCTGCTGGCGTGGTCGGAGGAGGCCCTCGCCGAGATCGCCGAGATCCTGGGCGAGCCGTCCGAACCGCACCGCGAGCGCGCGTCCGCACTCCGCGACGCCCTGCTCGCCCGGTGCTACGACCCGGCGGCCGGGCACTTCTTCGCGCTCGACCACGACGGCACGCACGTCGCGGAGCACTGCATCGGCGGCCTGGCCCCGCTGGTGCTCGACCTGCCGACCGACGTCGTCGACGCGCTGGTGGCCGGCATCACGGGCCCGCGCTTCGCGCTGAACGACCGCGTTCCGCTGCCCAGCTACGACCTGACCGGCGCCGCCTTCGACGCCACCCGCTACTGGCGCGGACCGGCGTGGATCAACACGAGCTGGCTCGTGCTGCGCGGGCTGGAACGCCACGGCCGGCACGCGGAGGCGGCCACCTTGCGGGCGGCGATGCTGAACGCGGTGCGCCAGGAGGGCTTCCGGGAGTACTTCGACCCGCGCACGGGGGCCGGGCGCGGTGTCTCGGACTTCAGCTGGTCGGCGGCGCTGACCCTGGACCTGCTGGCAACGGCCCCTGGCCGGCGCTCATCGCCCGGCCGCTGACGGAGGCCTCGAGCCGAGGGACTCTCACCCGTGGCAGCGCTACGCGCCCTGAGCGGTCAGCCAGGAGCGCAGCGCGGTCGCGAGCGCGACGGGAGCGTCGAGCTGGATCAGGTGCCCGGCCCCGTCCACGCGGGTGAAGGTGGAGCCGCGGATCCCCGCGGCCAGCCGTTCCCCGGTCGCCACCGGGATCCAGCCGTCCTCGGCGCCCCACACGACGCTCACCGGGATGTCGATCCGGTCGAGCAGTGCCTCGTTCTCGGCGAGGTAGCGCTCGTCGTACGCGGCGATCTGCCGGTAGAACGCGGGCTGCCCCGACTCGCCGAGCCACGGAGCCACTAGCGCGGCGAGGTCGTCCTCGCGCAGCCCGCGGTGGCTCGCGTTCTCGATGTACGCCCTGACCAAGGCCTCGTGGATGTACGGCGGCACCTGGGCGAGCACGTCCGGGTGCTGCTTCACGAGCCGGAAGAACGGGGAGCCCGACGGCGGGATCGCCACGACGTCCGCCACCAGCAGCGACGCGTACGGCACGTCGTGCACCAGGTGGGCGCGCAGCGAGACGGCGCCGCCGAAGTCGTGCGCGACGACGTGCGGCCGGTCGAGGCCCCAGTGCGCGACGAGCGCCGCGAACGCGTCGGCCTGCGCCCCGAAGTCGACCGGGTGGCCCGGGTCCTTCGAGGAGCGGCCGTAGCCGGGCATGTCCCAGAGGTACACGGTGAAATCGGTGCGGAGCGCCTCGGCGAACGGCCGCCACAACCAGGACGACCACGGCGTCCCGTGGCAGAACACGACGGCGGGCCCGGCCCCGGCCCGGCCCCAGGCGATCCGCCGCCCCTCCCACGAGAACGTCTCATCGAGGTTCATGCCCAGGCACCGTAGGGGATCACGGCTCGCCGATGCGCAGCTCCACACCGGCGTCCGAGTTCAGGCGGGGCGGTCGGGCCAGCCGATGGCGTCGAGGAACTCCTCCATCTCCCCGACCACCCGGCCCAGCACGGCGATCGCGTCGCGCACCGGACCCGGCACCTCCATGCCGTGGCCGGCGCCCTCGACCTCCAGCACGTGCGGCGAGAGCCGGCGGGCCAGCCCACCGTCCCACAGCGCGTCGGCCGTGCCGCCGACCAGCAGGAACGGCGCCGTGGCGCGGCCCATCGCGGCGGCGATCCACGGCACGGTCAGGACCGGGGTGAGCCACACCGCCGGGAGTCCGCGCTCGGCCGCGAGCGCGGCGGCGTTCGTGCCGAGGGACTTCGCGATCACCAGCGGGTGGCCGCCGACCCCGTCGAGCAGGCCGGCGACCTCGGCCCGCACCCAGCTCTCGATCCCGGGCTCGAACGGATCCGGCGGCTCCCGGGACCACCAGTGCCGGTGGACGGTGGCCCCGCGCGTCTCGGCAACGGACCCGGCGTACAGCAGCATCCCGGCCGCCGGTCCGAACTTCCCGCCGGGCACCACGACTGCGTCGGCCACCCGGCGACCTTATCGACGCCGCACGTCTGCCGGACTGCGCAACGGTGAACCACCGAACACCCGCGCGGGGAGGGAGGCCGTCTGAACCCGCTGCTCGCCGAAGCGCTCTCCGCAGCGGCGCTGGTCGTGGTGCTGGCCTGCGCCGTGGTGCGCCCGTGGGGCTGGTCGGAAGCGGTGTTCGCGGTCCCGGCCGCGCTCGTGCTGGTGGTGAGCGGGGCGATCTCGCTCCCGGCCGTGGCCGCCGAGGCCGGGCTGCTCGGCCCGGTGATCGGGTTCCTGGCCGCGGTGCTGGTCCTGGCCCAGCTGTGCGCCCACGAGGGCCTGTTCCGAACCTGCGGGGCGTGGATGGCCCGGGTGGCGGCACGGCGCCCGCGCCGGCTGCTGGTGCAGGTCTTCGCGGCCGCATCGGTGATCACGGCCGTGTTGAGCCTGGACGCCACGGTGGTGCTCCTCACCCCGGTCGTGTTCGCGACGGCCGCCCGGCTCGGCGTCCGCCCGAAGCCGCACGTGTACGCCTGCACGCACCTGTCCAACACCGCGTCGCTGCTGTTCCCGGTGTCGAACCTGACCAACCTGCTCGCGTTCGCGGCGAGCGGGCTGAGCTTCGCGCGGTTCGCCGGGCTGATGACGCTGCCGTGGATCGCGGCCGTTGCGGTCGAGTACGCGGCGTTCCGCTGGTTCTTCGCCGCCGACCTCGACGTGGGGGCCGACGTCGGCGCCGAGGCGGAGCGGCCCGAATGGCCGGTGTTCGCCGTGGCCGTCGTCGCGGTGACGCTGGCCGGGTTCCTGCTGACGTCCGCGGTGGGGGTGAACCCGGCATGGGCCGCAGCCGCCGGCGCGGCCCTGCTGGGCGCGCGTGCGCTGGCCCGGCGGCGCACGACGCCGGCGGCGATCGGGCGAGCGGCCTCGGTCGGGTTCCTCGCGTTCGTGCTCGCGTTGGGGATCGTGGTGCGCGCGGTGCTCGACAACGGCCTCGCCGCCGGGCTGGGCCGGTTCGTGGTCGACGACACCGGGCTGCCCGGTCTGCTGGGCGTCGCGGCGGTGGCCGCCGTGCTGGCGAACCTGGTCAACAACCTGCCTGCGGTGCTCGTACTGCTGCCACTCACCGCCCCGGCCGGGCCCGCCGCGGTGCTGGCGGTGCTCCTCGGGGTGAACATCGGCCCGAACCTGACCTACGCCGGCTCCTTGGCCACACTGCTGTGGCGGCGCATCGTGCGTGCCCACGACACCGACGTCGACCTCGGCGAGTTCACCCGGCTCGGGTTGCTCACCGTGCCGGCCGGGCTCGTCCTGTCCGTGGCGGCGCTGTGGGCGTCGCTGCACCTGATCGGAACCGGAGGCTGAGCGGATGCGCGTGGTGGTCTGGATCGCCGAGGGGACCTGGCCCGCCTGTGTCGACGCCGTGCGCGACCTGGCCCCGGGCCCGGCCGATGTCGTGTTGCTGCACGTCACCGGCGACGCCCCGGGCGCAGCGCACGGGGCGTTCGCCGGCCTGCTCGGGCGTGGCCGTCCGGACCGTGACCCGGGCACCGACGTGGAGCACCTCGCCGCCGCGTCCGCCGAGCGGCTGCTCGACGCCGCCGCCCGCCGGTTGGGCAGGCCGTGCACCCGATCGACCCGCGTGGGCCGGGTGGAGCGGGAGATCGTCGCTGCCGCGGAGGACGCCGACCTCCTCGTGCTCGCCCGCGACGGCGACCGCAGCCACCTGGGGCCACGCAGCCTCGGCCACGCCACCCGGTTCGTGGTGGATCACGCCCCGTGCCCGGTGCTGCTGGTCTGGCCGGAGCGGCCGCCCGACGTCACGTCGCTCCCGCCACCGCCGGGACCGCGGAAAGGCGGTCGCGCCGGGCACTAGTGTCGGCCGCGACATGAGCGCAACGATCCAGGCCACCGGGCTCGCCGCCGGGCACGGCACCCGAGTCCTGTTCTCCGGTCTCGACCTGATCGTCGCCCCCGGGGACGTCGTCGGGCTCGTCGGCGCCAACGGCGCGGGCAAGTCCACGCTCCTGCGGCTCCTCGCGGGCGAGCAGGAGCCCGAGGACGGGAAGGTCGTCGTCAGCCCGCCGGACGCGACGATCGGGCACCTGCCGCAGGAGCCGGACCGGCGCCCCGGCGAGACGGTGGCGGCGTTCCTCGCGCGGCGCACCGGCGTCGCCGCGGCGCAGGCGGCGATGGACGCCGCGGCGGAGGCGCTCGGCAGCGGCGCCCCCGGCGCGGACGACACCTACGCCGCCGCGCTGGACCGCTGGCTCTCCCTCGGCGGCGCCGACCTCGAGGAGCGCGCAGGCGAGATCGCGGCCGACGTCGGGCTCGGTGTGGATCTCGGCGCGGAGATGACCGCGCTGTCGGGCGGGCAGGCCGCCCGGGCCGGGCTCGCCGCGCTGCTGCTCTCGCGCCACGACGTGCTGCTGCTCGACGAGCCCACCAACGACCTGGACCTCGACGGCCTGGAGCGCCTGGAGCGCTTCGTCACGGGCCTGCGCAGCCCGGCCGTGATCGTGAGCCACGACCGCGAATTCCTCGCCCGCACCGTCAACCTGGTCGTCGAGCTGGACATCGCGCAGCAGCGGGTCGGCGTGTACGACGGCGGTTACGACAGCTACCTCGTCGAGCGCGACGTCGCCCGTCGGCACGCGCGCGAGGCGTACGAGGAGTACGACGACAAGCTCAGCGGGCTGAAGGACCGCGCGCAGATGCAGCGCAACTGGATGGCCCAGGGTGTCCGCAACGCCCGTCGCAAATCCACGGACAACGACAAGATCGGCCGCAAGATGCGCGCCGAGGCCAGCGAGAAGCAGGCCGCGAAGGCCCGCCAGACACAGCGGATGATCGAGCGCCTCGACGTGGTCGAGGAGCCGCGCAAGGAGTGGGAGCTGCGGATGACGATCGCAGCAGCACCCCGCTCCGGCACGGTGGTCGCATCGATGACCGGCGCGCTCGTCCGCCGCGGGTCGTTCGTGCTCGGTCCGGTGGACGCACAGGTCGACTGGGCCGACCGCATCGTGATCACGGGGGCCAACGGCTCCGGCAAGTCCACCCTGCTCGGGGCCCTGCTCGGGCGCATCCCCGTTGACGAAGGCAGCGCCGGTCTCGGCTCGGGGGTGCGGGTCGGTGAGATCGACCAGGCCCGCGGCCTGTTCCTCGGTCCGGAACCGCTGGTCCGCGCGTTCGGCAACGCTCTGCTCACCCACCCCGCCGGCTCCGCCGGCTTCCATCCCCCACGGCCCGACTGGGCCGAGTCGGACGTCCGCACGTTGCTCGCCAAGTTCGGCCTGACGGCCGAGCACGTGCCGCGCCCGGCCGCGTCGCTCTCACCGGGCGAGCGCACCCGCGCCGCCCTCGCCCTGCTCCAGGCCCGCGAGGTGAACCTGCTCGTCCTCGACGAGCCGACGAACCACCTCGACCTGCCCGCGATCGAGCAGCTCGAGCAGGCCCTCGACTCCTTTCCCGGCACCGTCCTGCTGGTGACGCACGACCGCCGGATGCTGGAGTCGGTGCGCAGCACCCGGCGCTGGACGGTCGCGGACGGCAAGCTGACGGAGGCCTGAGGCCCCTGCCGAAACCACAGCGAGGTGGCTGTGCTCCGGTTGAACCGGAGCACAGCCACCTCGCTGCAGTTCGGGTGGAGCCTCAGCTGGGGCGGGTGGGCGGAGACTGCGTCTTCGCCGGGTCGCGCTCCACGATGTCGCCCAGGGCCCCGTCGATGCGTTTCAGGACGTCGGGCTCCAGGCGCACCCCGCTCGCGCGGACGTTGTCGGTCACCTGCTCCGGGCGGCTGGCGCCGATGATCGCCGCGGCGACGTTGCCGTTCTGCAGCACCCACGCCACGGCGAGCTGGGCCATCGTGAGCCCCAGGTCGGACGCGACCGGCTCGAGCTCCTGGATGCGGGTGAGCGTCTCGTCGCCCATCCAGCGCTGGATGAAGTTCGCCCCGCCCTTCTCGTCGGTGGCCCGGGACCCGGCCGGGGGCGCGGCACCCGGCTTGTACTTGCCGGTGAGCGCACCTTGCGCGATCGGCGAGAAGACGACCTGGCTGATGCCGAGCTCCTCCGACGCCGGTACGACCTCGGCCTCGATCACGCGCCACAGCATCGAGTACTGCGGCTGGTTGGACACGAGCGAGAACCCGAGCTGCGTGGCCAGCGCCTGGCCGTCGCGCAGCTGCTGCGCCGTCCACTCGCTCACGCCGATGTAGAGCGCCTTGCCGGAGCGGACGACGTCGGCGAACGCCTGCATAGTCTCCTCGAGCGGCGTCTCGACGTCGAACCGGTGGGCCTGGTAGACGTCGACGTAGTCGGTCTGCAGCCGGCGCAGGCTCCCGTCGATCGACTCCAGGATGTGCTTGCGCGACAGACCGGAGTCGTTGTGGCCCTTCGGACCGGTGGGCCAGTAGACCTTGGTCATGATCTCCAGCGAGGCCCGCCGCTCGCCCTTGAGCGCCTCGCCGAGCACGGTCTCCGCCGCGCCGTTCGCATACCCGTCGGCGGTGTCGAACGTCGTGATCCCGGCGTCGAGGGCGGCGCGCACGGACGCGATGGCGGCGTCGTTCTCGACCTGGGAGCCGTGGGTGATCCAGTTGCCGTACGTGATTTCTGAGACCTTCAGGCCGGACCGGCCGAGGTAGCGGTGTTCCACGAGGAAACAGTAGACCTACTTGTCAGATGAGCGGACGGGTCGGTCGGCCGCGCGTCCCGGAACGACGGCGGGCGGCCCCCGTTCTCGAGGGGCCGCCCGCGGTGGGTCGGTGTCGGTCAGGCCTCGGGTCGTTCCTGCACGCCGATCGCGAAGCGCAGCTCCTGCCCACCATCGGGGCCGGCAACCGGCTGCACGTCCAGCACCTTGTCGTCGAGCACTTGGGCGACCACCGGCTCGAGGAACACGCTCACGCCATCCCCCGCCAGCACGACGTCGTCGGTGTTCGGCTGCCCGGCCAGGGAGAGCTCCAGGCCCTGCTCGGGGTCGGGGGCCGAGATGCGCAGCCCACCCCCGTCCGGCAGCTCGGCGTCGGTGGTCAGGGTCTTGATGGCTTCTGCCGCCGTATCGGTGATTGCCAACATGCCGCGCCAGGGTAGGCGCGATCGCACCGCCGTGCAGACCGGGGACCGGCGGGTGGCCGTTCCGTTCAAGAACAACACGGCGAACCGGGGCACCCTGGCACGCCGAACCGAGGAGGTGTTGTTCATGGCTCTGCCACCCGTCGCCGACGAGGCGAGCTGCCGCTGGGGGCCGGACGCGCCCGATGTCGCCCGGCTCCAGGAGGCACGCCGATGATCCTCATCACCGGAGGTCTGGGTTCCATCGGGTCGCACACGGCACGGGCCCTGCTCGACCTGGGAGAATCGGTCGTGCTCACCGCGCACCGCTCCACGCGGTTGCCCGAGCACCTCGCCGACGAGCCCGCAGGCCGGGTCGTTGTCGAGCCGCTCGACACCACCGACGCGGCCGCCTTCCGCGACATCGGCAAGCGGCACGAGATCACCGGCATCGTGCACCTCGCGGCGGCCCGCTACGACCTGCCCGATCCGGTCGAGTACCTCCGCGCCGACACCCTCGGCCTGCTCAACGCGCTCGAGGCGGCGACGACGTGGGGCGTGCGGCGGTTCTCCGTCGCCAGCAGCATCGCCGTGTACCTGGGAGTGGACGAGGCGCCGCTGCGCGAGGACGCCCCGCTGCCGGTGGTGGCGGCACACCAGATCCCGGTGTTCAAGAAGACCGCGGAGCTGTTCGCCGCGCTGGCGGGCGACAGCGGCGGGTTCGAGACCGTGAGCCTGCGGATCGGCACCGTCTGGGGCCCCCTCGGCGTGCCCGACAACCCGTTCACCCCGCTTCCCCGCCTGATCAGCGCGGCGGTCCGCGGCGAGGATCCCGACCTCACCCCGCCCCGCCCGCCCGCCTACGCCGAGGACGGCACGGACCTCTGCTACGTGAAGGACTGCGGCCGGGCCATCGCGCTGCTCATGCTCGCCGAGCGGCTGAACCACCGCATCTACAACGTCTCCAGCGGGCGGCTGGTGCGGTACGGCGAGGTCGTCGACGCGATCAACGCCGCCGTCCCGGGGGCGAACACCACGCTCCCGGCGGGGCGCAATCCCGACCGTCCCCCGGACAACCACCTCGACACCACGCGGCTGCGGGACGACACCGGCTTCCGGCCGGAGTACGACGTCGCCCGCGCGGTACCGGACTACGTCGAGTGGCTGCGACGGCACGACGCCTAACCGAACGTGTCGGGATCCGGCCCGAGCCGCGTGCCGGAGTCGAGCTCGTCGATCGTGGCGATGTCGTCGGCGCTGAGCTCGAAGTCGAACACGTCGATGTTCTCCCGGATCCGCGACGGCGTGACCGACTTGGGGAACACGATGTTGTCCTGCTGGATCTGCCAGCGCAGCACCACCTGGGCGGGGCTCTTGCCGTACTTCTCCCCGAGCGCGCCGATCCGCTCGTCCCGCAGCAGGTCACCGCCCTTGCCGATGGGGCTCCACGCCTCCGTGGCGATGCCGTGCTCGCGGTGGTAGTCCTTGAGCTCGCGCTGCGCGAGCCACGGGTGCAGTTCGATCTGGTTCACGGCGGGCACGGTGCCGGTCTCCGCGGCCAGCCGCTCCAGGTGCGGCACCTGGAAGTTGGACACGCCGATCGCGCGGGCCTTGCCGTCGGAGAGGATCTTCTCGAAGGCGCGCCACGTCTCGACGTAGCGGTCGGCGTGGGGCCGCGGCCAGTGGATCAGGTAGAGGTCGACGTGGTCGAGGCCCAGCTTCTGCAGGCTCTCGTCGAGCGCCGCGACGGCCTCGTCGTAACCGTGCCGGTCGTTGATGAGCTTGGTGGTGACGAAGAGCTCGTCGCGCGGGAGCCCGGACTCGCGGACCGCCTGCCCGACCCCCTCCTCGTTGCCGTACCCCTGGGCCGTGTCGATGTGCCGGTATCCGGCGTCGAGGGCCGTGCGCACGACCTCCGCCGTCCTGGCCGGCTCGATCTGGAAGACGCCGAACCCGAACTGCGGGATCTGCACGCCGTTGTTGAGGCGGATGTTCGGTACCTGCGACATGATCCTCGTTCTACCCGGTCAGGGGCTCCTTCTACCGGCGACCCTCGTCACCCACCCGTTCCCAGACGTCCGCGATCCCGGCCACCGCGGCGGCGGCCTGGGCACGCCCGGCCCGGGCCGCGGCGGGCCGTTGGGCGGGGTCCAGCACGTTGCGCCCGATCGCCGCGAGCGCCTCGGCGTCCGGGCTCACGAACGCCACCCGCGCGCCCTGCGCCCTGAGCGCGGCGACCTGCGGGCCGGCCCCGATCATCGGGCCGATCCCCCGCACGATCGGCGCCAGCACCACCACCTGCTCGTACCCGGCGGCGAGGTCGGCGTTGGCGGGTGAGCACAGCCCGCCGTCGACGAGGCTGCGCCCTCCGGTGCTCACCGGCGCCCAGACACCGGGCACCGCGCAGCTCGCCGCGACGGCCTCCACGAGGGGCACCCCCGAGTTCCGGTCGAGCACGACGCGCTCGCCGGAGTGGGCGTCGACCGCGGTGACCCGCAGGTCGCGCTGCGGCCACTCGTGCACCGGCAGCCTCCGCGCGAAGACGGCGACCCGCTCCGCCGCCGGGCCGGTCCTGGCCCGCCGGGCGAACCGGCCGATCCGCGCCCGCATCCGCTGCGGGTCCCGCCCGCCCGCCACGGCGGCGAGGACGAGCTGCACGAGCGCGCCCCTCCCGAGCGCGGCCGCGGCCTCCCCGTCCGGTGGCGCGAGCTGGGCGGCGTAGCGCTGCTCCGGGTCGACGCCGGTGGCGACCTGCGCCCCGACCAGCGCCCCCGCGGACGTCCCCACGATCAGCTCGGCGTCGGTGAGGTCGACGCCGAGCTCGCGCAGGCCGCACAGCATCCCGATCTCCCACGCGACCCCGGTGATCCCACCGCCGCCCAGCACGAGCGCCCTACCCATGCCCCGAACTCTAGGACACGCTTGACGACCGTCCATACCTACTAGTAGGTATGGGGTCGTGGACTCACGGACGAAGCTGCTCGACGCCGCCAAACGGCTCGTGTGGGAGCGCGGCGTCGAGGCCACCAGCCCGAACATGCTGCTGGCCTGCAGCGGTGTGGGGCAGGGCAGCCTCTACCACCACTTCGGGTCCAAGGCCGCCTGGGCCGAGGCGGCGATCACCTCGCTCGCAGCGGACCTCACGGTGGAGACGGACGAGCTGTTCTCCGCCCACGCCCCGGGCGCCGAGCAGCTGCGGGCCTACCTGTCCAAGCCCAGGGCCGCGCTCGACGGCTGCCGGCTGGGCCGGCTCGCGTTCGACCCGGAGATCAGGGCGAACGACGCGCTGCGCGCACCCATCAGCACCTACTTCGAACACCTGCGCGCGCTGCTCCGGCCCGCGGTGCGCGCCACCGGAGCCGTCGAGGACGGCGAACTCGATGTCGACGACGTCGTCGAGGCGATCTGCGCTGTCGTACAGGGCGGCTACGTCACGTCCCGGCTGAGCGACGACGCCGGCGCGCTCGACCGGGCGTGCCGCGGGCTGCTCGCCCTGCTCGGGATCGATCACTAGGAGAACCAGATGCCCCTCGTCCGAATCGACGCCGTCGCGGCCGATCCGCAGCGGCTGACCGCCATCGGCGACGCCGTGCACGCGGCGCTCGTCGACGCGTTCGGCATCCCGGCCGACGACCGCTTCCAGGTCCTGCGCGGCACAGGAGGCGACCGCGTCGGGTACGACCCCGGCTACCTCGGCGTGCAACGCGACGACGGAGTGGTGTTCGTGCAGGTCTTCCTGCGCCGCGGGCGCACCGACGAGCAGAAGCGGGCGTTCTACGGCGCGCTCGCGAAGCACGCGGCGGCCGCGGGCGTCGAGCCGCGCAACCTGCTCGTCAGCCTCGTCGAGAACGGGCTCGCCGACTGGTCGTTCGGCAACGGCGAGGCCCAGTACCTCGACAACCCACCGTCATGATCACCCTCGTCGACCACGGCTTCGGCCCCGACGCCCGCAACCGGCTCGACGCGGCCCGCGACCCCGGCCCCGACGGCGCCGTCGCCGCGCTGGAGACCTTCTACTTCGCGCTCAACAACGCCCGCCTCGACGTGCTGCGCGCCGTCTGGTCGCCCGACCCGCTCGCGCAGCTGAACAACCCCGTCGGCGGCATCCTCCGCTCCGGCGACGCGATCGCAGGCCTGTACGGGCGGATCTTCGCGGGCGGGCTGGACGTCCAGGTCACGTTCACCGACGCCGCCACCTACCTCGGTGCCGACACCGCCGTGTTCGCCGGACGTGAGCTGGGCAGCTACCTCGGCCCCGACGGCGGACGCGTGCCGCTGCAGATCCGCACGAGCAGGGTCTTCACGTGGCACCCCGACCAGGGCAGCTGGCTGCAGACCCACCACCACGGCAGCATCGACGACCCGGAGGCGCTGGCCGCGTACCAGGCAGCGGCCAGGCGCTGAGCCACCGGTTCTACAAAGCCACGTTCCGGTGCTGGAGGTTCAGGAACGGGGCTTCCCCGAACCTCCGTCGGACGGTTTCTCCGGCACGTGGCCGTGACCGTGCCCATGGCCGTGCCCGTGCCCATGACCGGCCCCGGGCACCGGGTCGCCCGCCCGCAGCGGCGCCCCGTGGAACCGGCCCTCGTGCGCGATGATCGGCCGCTGGTCGCCCGCCAGCTCCGGGTGCTTCGCCTCCAGCCGCTGCCGCTCGTCCCACTGCCGGCGCAGGCCCGTGACGTACTCGCGGTCGCCGTTGTACGTGCCGCGCCACGTCTGGGGCATCTGCTCCTTCGCCAGGCCGGTGCCGGCCTGGCCGAGCAGGCTCGGCCCGGCCGGGATCTTCTGCGGGGTACCGCCGCAGGCCGGGCAGCCCGGAGCCGGCGCGCCGATCCCGACGAGCCGTTCGAAGCGCTCGCCGCAGTCGCACCGGTAGACGTATATCGGCATCGCTACCAGTTCTCGACGGACTTGGTGAGGATGTCGGCGATGTCGTCCTCGGTGGGCGTCTTCGGGCAGGTGGCGAGCAGGCGCTGTTGCTTCATCGTGCCGGGCACGAGGTCGGGCACGTCCGCCTCCGTGTAGCCGACGCCGCCGATGCCGTTCGGGATGCCGATGTCGCGCATCAGGTTGATCAGCACGGACGGGAGCTGCTCGCGCGGGTCGTTCACCTTGTCCGCCCGCGGGTCGAGCATCTCGGCGGCCCGCAGGTGCCGATCCGGGGCGCTCTCGAACGAGAACCGGAACGCCTCGGGCGCCGTGAGCGACACGGACTGGCCGTGCGGCACCATCGGCTCCTCCTGCGGGTAGCCGGCGGGCCGGTAGTCCTTCACCATGCCGGCGATCGGGTAGGCGTTGGCGTGCGGGATGTGCACGCCCGAGTTGCCGAAGCCCATGCCGGCGAACGTCGCCGCCATCATCATGTTCGATCGCGCCTCGACGTCGTCGGCGCCCCGGTGCACGGCGGTGCGGAACGACTGCGCGAGCAACCCCATCGCCTTCTCGCACCACAGGTCGGACACCGGGTTCGAGCCGCAGTACGTCACCCGTTCCTCGGGCTTCTTGCGGTCGAAGGTGGTGTACCAGCGCGCGGTGTACGACTCGAGCGCGTGGCAGACGATGTCCATCCCCGACGACGCGGTGACCTCGGGCGGCAGGCTCATCGTCAGCAGCGGGTCGATCACGGCGAGGGTGGGGCGCAACCGCCAGTGGCTGATCCCGGTCTTGACCTTCATCGACAGGATGTCCAGCACGCACATGGCCGTGGACTCCGAGCCGGTGCCCGCCGTGGTCGGGATCGCGACGAGCGGCTTGAGCTGGCCCGGCGGCGTCTTCGCGGCACCGATCGGCTTGTTGATGTAGTCCATCAGCTCGCCGGGGTAGCTGGTGAGCAGGTTGATCGCCTTGGCGGTGTCGATCGCGGACCCACCGCCGACGGCGACGAACCCGTCCCACGGCCCCTGCGCGCGGGCGTACTCGGTGGCCTTGTTCATCGAGTCGTCGGTGGGCTCGACGTGCACCGCGTCGAAGATCTCCGACTCGATGTCGTAGCGGCGCAGGTTGTCGGCGATCCGTTCGGGCACACCGAGCGCGTGGATCCCGTGGTCGGTGACGATCAGGACCCGGCGGACCCCGTACCCGGACATCTCGAAGCCGACCTCGTCGGACGCGCCCGCACCGAACTTCAGCGGCGGCGCGCCCCACGTGAAGATCGTTTCCTCGGAGAGGTCGACGGCGGTCATGTGTACGAACCCTTCGGCGCCGTGCGCAGCTGGTGGATCTGGTCGGCGTCGTGCCCGAACACCATCTGCGCGCCGGTCCGCTCCTGGATGCCGCGCAGCTTCTCCACCGAGGAGTAGAAGTCCTCGAGGTTGTTGACGATCGCGGCCGGGGTGGCGGGCGGCCCGTAGCTCTCCCCCATGTACACCGCGTCCGACGTGAAGATCATCGTGCCGGTATCGGGGAGGTCGACCTGCATCGACATGCACCCGACCGTGTGACCCGGGGTCTCGATCAGCGTGACGCCCGGGAGGAACTCGGTGTCACCGGAGACGGTCTGGAACTCCAGCCCCTCGTAGTCGGTCTTGAGGTGCGCGCCGGTGAAGAGCCCGTCGAAGCCGAACGCGAAGTCCTTCTCCCGCTGGTGGCACACGAGCTTGGCGGGGGTGTTCTTGAACATCTGGGCGTTGCCGGCGTGGTCGAAGTGCAGGTGGGACAGCACGACGTAGTCGATCTCGTCGAGGCCGACGCCCAGCTGGTTCAGCCGCGAGTCGAGGTACTCCTCGTCGCTGACGTGGTCGTAGGGGAAGAACTCCTGCAGGCCGGTCGGCCCCCACCGCTCCTCCCAGTCGCGGGGGCAGCTGGTGTCCCACAGCAGCTTGCCCTCGTCGGTCTCCACGAGGACGCAGTGCGTGGGGACATCCACCCACGGCGCCGGCGCGTCCTTGTGGCTGCGGTCGGTGATCGACCGTCCCGGCTTCAGCAACAGCCAGGTCAGGTCGGCGGTCATCGCACCGCAGGGGATGACGGTTACCTTGTTCGCGGTCGCCATCATGATCCTCTCGACGGTGAGGGAATGGTGTCCCGACAGTTGCACCCGGGTGGCCACCCGTCAATCCGGGTGCACTGATCGATGGATCAGGTCGGCGGTGGCGGCGAGCAGCGCGCATCCGGCGGAGATCCCGACCATGGCGAGGCCGCCGACCGGCCAGTAGATGTGCCCGTGCAGGAACGGCACCGTCGCCACGACCAGCAGCACGGCCCCGGCCAGCGCGCGCCTCCCGTCGCGGCGCACGCGCACGACCGCCGTGAGCACGACGGCCACCGCGAAGGCGTAGACGCCCACCTCCGCCAGCTCGTTGCCGAGCGCCGACAGCGCGAGGGCGGCCTCGCCGCGCTCCCCCTCCACGTCCACCACCCGGCCCGCGGCGATGCCGGCCAGCGTGTCCAGCCCGGTGTAGTAGACGGCGAACACGTACGCGGCGACGCGCGCGATCCGGGCCAGCGGACCGGACTCGCCGCGCAGCAGCACCCACAGCGCCACGGCCAGCAGCGGGAAGATCGGCAGGAGCAGCACGTGGAGCTGCCACCACCGCGTGGCGGTGGACGCGTCGAGCTCGGCCGGGTGGAACAGGCCGATCAGGGCGAGCACCGCGCCGGGCAGGGCGACCGCCACGACGATGATCCAGCGAGGCATGGGCGGAGCCTGGCAGCCTGGGCGGCATGCAGCGATACGAGTACCGGGTCCTGGCGCTGCGCGAGAGCCTCATCGGCGGGAAGCTGTCCGCCGACAAGCTGGAGCGCCTGCTGAACGACGAGGCGGAGCAGGGCTGGCAGCTGAAGTCGATCACCTCGACCGAGGTGAAGGGCCGGATCGGGCCCGGCGGGGTGGAGGGGCTGCTCGTGACGCTGGAACGGCCGGTCGGCTGACCAGTGCTCCCGTCCCCGGTTCGCATAGGGTCGCTGACCGTGGACACCCCCTCCGAGCTGTTCGACCCGTCCGCGTGGCGCCCGGTCGAGGGCTTCGACTTCGCCGACATCACCTACCACCGGGCCGTGGACACCGGAGCGGTTCGGATCGCGTTCCACCGCCCCGAGGTCCGCAACGCGTTCCGGCCCGGCACGGTGGACGAGCTCTACCGCGCCCTCGACCACGCGCGGCAGACCCCCGACGTCGGCTGCGTGCTGCTCACCGGCAACGGACCGTCCCCGAAGGACGGCGGGTGGGCCTTCTGCTCCGGCGGCGACCAGCGGATCCGCGGTCGCACGGGCTACCAGTACGCCTCGGGCGAGACCGCCGACACCGTCGACCCCGCACGGGCGGGCCGGCTGCACATCCTCGAGTGCCAGCGGCTCATCCGGTTCATGCCGAAGGTCGTCATCGCGGTGGTGTCCGGCTGGGCGGCGGGCGGCGGCCACTCGCTGCACGTCACGTGCGACATGACGCTCGCCAGCGCCGAGCACGCCCGGTTCAAGCAGACCGACGCCGACGTCGGGTCGTTCGACGGCGGCTTCGGCTCGGCGTACCTGGCGCGGCAGGTGGGTCAGAAGTTCGCCCGCGAGATCTTCTTCCTCGGGCGCGAGTACACGGCGGAGGATGCCCACCGGATGGGCATGGTCAACGCCGTCGTGCCGCACGCCGACCTGGAGAAGGTGGCGCTGGAGTGGGCCCGGGAGGTCAACGGCAAGTCGCCCACGGCGCAGCGGATGCTCAAGTACGCGTTCAACCTGATCGACGACGGGCTGGTCGGGCAGCAGCTCTTCGCCGGCGAGGCCACGAGGCTCGCGTACATGACCGACGAGGCGGTGGAGGGCAGGGACGCGTTCCTCCAGAAGCGGGAGCCGAACTGGGCGGCGTACCCATGGCACTACTAGCGCCCGGGAGCGAGCGGCGGAGCCGTGTCGCGGAGCGAGCGGGCCGCTCGCTCAAAAGTTGCGAGCAGAAGTGCCGTTCACCGCACCCGCACATGCGATGAGCGAGCTCCGGGTCGTGACCGTGGACGGCTCCCCCGGCGCCGTCGACCACCTCGCCCGCGCGCTGCGCGCCGCCCTCGACGGGGGGCCCCCTGTGCTGCCCGTCGTCCCCGGGGAGGCCGTCGTCGCCGGCGAGCCGGGCGAAGGCGCCGCCGTCGCGATCGCCACCTCCGGCTCGACGGGCGCCGCGAAGCACGTGGTGCTCTCCGCGGCGGCGCTGCGGGCGTCCGCCCACGCCACGGCCGAACGGCTCGGCGGCACCGCACGGTGGCTGCTCGCGCTGCCCGCCCAGCACGTCGCGGGCGTGCAGGTGCTGGTCCGCGCCCTGCTCGCGGGGGCGCCGCCGGTGGTGCAGGACCTGCGAGCAGGCTTCCGCCCCGACGACTTCGCCGCCGCCACGCGCGAGCTCGGCGCCGAACGGCGCTGCACGAGCCTGGTGCCCACCCAGCTCGCCAGGCTCCTCGACGCCGGCGGCACCGCCCTCGACGCGCTGCGCGGCTACGCCGCGGTGCTCGTCGGCGGAGCGGCACTCGCGCCGCGGCTGCACGAGCGGGCGCTGGCCGAGGGCGTCGCGGTCGTCACGACCTACGGGATGAGCGAGACCGCGGGGGGCTGCGTCTACGACGGGGTCCCGCTCGACGGCGTGCGCGTCGAGCTGGAGGACGGCGGGCGGATCCGGCTCGGCGGCCCGACCCTCGCCGACGGCTACCTCGGCGACCCCGGCCTCACCGAGGCCGCGTTCGCCGGCGGCTGGTTCCGCACCAGCGATCTCGGCCGCTGGCGGGACGGGCGGCTCGAGGTGCTCGGGCGGGCGGACGACGTGATCGTCACCGGCGGCGAGAACGTCGCACCGGCCGCCGTGGAACGGGTGCTCGTCGCTCAGGACGGGGTGGCCGCCGCCTGCGTCGTCGGGGTGCCCGACGCCGAGTGGGGATCGGTGGTCGCCGCCGCGGTCGTGCTCGACGGCCGGCCCGACAACAGGGCGCTCGACGGCACGGCGCTCGCCGAGCGCCTGCGGGCCGCGGTGCGCGCGGAGCTCGGGCGGGCCGGGGTGCCCCGCATCCTGCGCGCCGTGCCCCGGATCCCGCTGCGCGGGATCGGCAAGCCCGATCGGATGGCGACGGCGGCGCTGATCACGGCCGAAGGGCCCGCTGCCCCGATCGCTCCCTCCTCACACCCCCGGAACGGATGATCTCGGCCTACATCCCTTCGTGCGTCTCACGCTGGGTTGATTGACCGTTACTGATCACGTTCTGTCTCCTGCCTCGTAGGACGCACGCGTCACACGAGCACCAAGGGGACGACCGGATGAAGTGGGCCACCGCGACCGCGCTGCTCGGCATCGCGAGCGGCCTCGCGCTCGGACCCGCCACGCCGGCGGCTGCCGACCCGCCCGCGAGCTCCTGGTCCGCCGACCTCCGCCAGGGGGAAGCAGCGGGGGTCGTCATCGACGACGGCGTGGCGCGCATCGACCCGCAGACGGCGTTCGTCGCCGCGGCGGAGGGCGCCCCGGCCGACGGCACCGCCCGGCCGACGGGCCTGCTGACCTTCCCCGCCCACCGGCTGGCGACGGCGACCGACCACGTGGCGGTCGCTGTGGACGGCGAGGTGCCCGCGGGTGCGACCGCCACCGTCGACGTCAGGGGCCGGCGCGCCACCGGCGGGTGGACGGAGTGGGTCCCGGCCGCGAGCGGGCCCGGCGGCCGGGCCGTCACGCTCCCGGCGGCCTCGGCGGAGGTGCAGGCCCGGCTGGTCCTCGCGGGCGATCCGGCGGCCGGGCCCGTGGTACGCGGCGTCTCCCTCACCGCCCGGCCGGCGCCGCCGGGCCGGACCGAGTCGGACGAACGGGCGCTCGCGCTCTCCTACCGCGTGTTCGCCACGCGCGAGGGGCTCGTCGGCGGCAAGACGGCGAACGGGCACGTGATCGGCGACCACGACCACTTCGTGGCGCTCCCGTCCCGCCGGGCGCTGTCGCCGCGCGGCAGCAGCGATTACTCCGTGAAGGTGTGCGCGTCCGGCCGCTGCGCGTTCGCCCCCGTCTGGGACGTCGGGCCGTGGAACACCCGCGACGACTACTGGAACCCCGGCTCGAAGCGGCAGGAGTGGCGCGACCTGCCGCAAGGGGTGCCGCAGGCGCAGGCAGCCCACGACGACGGCTACAACGGCGGGCGGGACCAGTACGACCGGGAGGTCTCCAACCCGGCCGGCATCGACCTCGGCGACGGCCTCTTCTGGGACGCGCTCGGCCTGGAGAACAACGCCTGGGTCGACGTCGAGTACCTGTGGACCGGCGCGGAGCGGCTCGCCCGGGTGGCGTCCGACACGGACGTCCGGGCAGCCCCCGACGGCGCGGCGGAGGTCGTCGGGGTCGCGGCGGGCCACGCGTCCGTGCCGGTGGAATGCGCCCACGGCGGGTGGCTGCGCGTCGGCCCGGACCAGTACGTCGAGGCCGGCGCGATCCCCGACGCGCCCCACATCGGCGCGTGCCCGCCGCCGGCCACCCCCTGAGCCGGGTGAGCAGCGCGCGAGCCGGGTCCGGCGGCGGGATAACGTGCGTGTGTGGCCACGATCGCGCAGTGGGTGGAGGGTGCTCGACCGCGCACCCTGCCGACCGCCCTCTCCCCCGTCATCGCCGGCACCGGAGCAGCGATCGGGCACGGCGTCGTCGCGCCCGGGCGGGCCCTGCTGGCACTGATCGTCGCGGTCTCGCTGATGATCGGCGTGAACTACGCCAACGACTACTCCGACGGCATCCGCGGCACCGACGACGAGCGCGTGGGGCCGCTGCGGCTCGTCGGGTCGCAGCTCGCCGCCCCGTCGACGGTCCGGACCGCGGCCTTCTTCGCGTTCGGGGTCGCGGGCCTCGCCGGGCTGACGCTGGTGTCGCTCAGCGGTCAGTGGTGGCTGATCGCCGTGGGCGCCCTCTGCATCGTGGCCGCGTGGTTCTACACCGGTGGGTCCCACCCCTATGGCTACCTGGGCTTCGGGGAGATCGCGGTCTTCGTCTTCTACGGCCTCGTCGGCGTGCTCGGCACCGTGCTCACGCAGAGCGGGCCGCCCGGGTCGCTCGCCGTCGTCACCGCGATCGGTGTCGGCATGCTCACGAGCGCCGTGCTGGTGGCCAACAACCTGCGCGACATCCCCACCGACGCCGCTGTGGGCAAGCACACTCTCGCCGTGCGCCTGGGCGACCGGGACACCCGCCGCCTCTACGCCGCGCTGACCCTGCTGCCGTTCCTGATCTCCGTGGGCGCCGGGCTGCGCAGCTGGCCGATGCTGCTGGCCCTGCTCGCGCTGCCCTTCGCGGTGCTCCCCATCCGGGACGTCCTCGGCGGCGCGGAGGGCGGCAAGCTCATCCGCGTGCTGGCGCAGACCGGCGTGCTGCTGCTGGCCTGGTCACTGCTGACCGCGATCGGCCTCGCGGTCGGACGGTTCGTCTGACGCGACGAGCGGCGCCTCGACGTCGGCGTCGTCGCCCCGCAGCCGCGCTCGCAGCGCCTCGCGTTCCCGGGACCGGCGCTCCCGGGCCGTGGCGAGCGCGCTGTCCAGGCGCGCCCGCAGCCCGCGGAAGAGCACCATGGAGAGCGGCAGCGCCACGATCAGGGCCACGAGCAGCGCGATGACGAACGGGACGCCTGCCACCATCAGCAGCGCCGTGATGAGCGCGACGAGTGCCACGCGGGCGGCCGTGTAGAGCGCCACGGTGGCGGCCAGCCCGGGCTGCCGCTCCGTGGGGGTCGGCGTCGTCATACGTCGAGCCTACGACCGGTCCAGAAGACTGCTCCGTGCAGGCGGGGTGACCTGTCCGGTTCGTCCTTTAAGAGCCCTTTACCTCCGGACAACCGTTCGAGTACCTGGGGTCCGTGGTGTCACGATGGCCCGGAAGCACCACGTTCTGGGAGGTCATGGATGTCGATCACGCACACCGGCAGCAACGAGCGGCTGCTCACCCCCGGTGAGGTGGCGGCGCTCTTCCGGGTCGACCCCAAGACGGTCACCCGTTGGGCCTCCGCAGGCCGGATCGGCTCGATCCGCACGCCGGGCGGCCACCGGCGGTTCCGCGAGTCCGAGGTGCGCAGCATGCTGGCCGACCTCACGAGCGAGGCCACGCTGCCGCCCGCCCGCCCCTGATCGAGCCCCACTCACAGCACTTCACGCCGCCCCCGCGCGTCCTCGGCTAACCTCGGCTGCGGAGGTGGTTCGACAATGCTGTTCCTCATCGCATTCGTCGGCGCCGCGATCATCGCTCTGGTGCTGTGGAAGGCGATGAACTCCGGCGCCGTCGACTTCCCGCAGCCCCAGCGGCGAGGTCCGGTGGCCGGTCCGAGCCGCACACCACGGGTGAGCGGTCCGGACGACGACCCCGACTTCCTACGTCAACTCGACGAGAAGGTCCGTCGGCGCGACGAGCCACCGGGGGCCTGACACGGGCGCCCGGCCAGTCGCCGTTTCGGCTGGTGAACCGCCGGGCCGCCCGAACCCCAGAACCCTCAGGCCGGAGGCCCCTCGAACGCGTCGGCCACCGCGGCCGCGAGCTCCAGCAACGCGAGCCGGGTGCCCGGCTCGAGCCGCTCGAGGTCCACCTCGGCGCCCTCCTCCAGGTGGGCGTCGAACGGGATGCGGGCCACCATCCGGCAACGCGCAGCGAAGTGCTCGCCCACCTTCGCGAGATCCACCCCACCCGACGAGCGGTGCACGCAGTTGATCACCGCGACCGAGTTCTTCACCAGGTCGCCGTGCCCGTGGGCGTCGAGCCAGTCCATGGTGGCCGACGCGCTGCGCGCCCCGTCGATCGAACCGGACGACACGATGATCAGCTGGTCGGCGAGGCCGAGCACGCCGTACATCGCCGAGTGCATGAGCCCGGTGCCGCAGTCGGTGAGCACGATGTTGTAGAAGTGCTCCAGCAGCGTGACGGTGCGGCGGTAGTCCTCCTCGCTGAACGCCTCCGACACCGCGGGGTCCTGCTCGCTCGCCAGCACCTCGAGGCGGGACGGCCCCTGCGAGGTGTACGCGCGCACGTCGCTGTAACGGCGCACGCGCTGGGCGTCGCGCAGCAGGTTGCGCACCGTGGCACTGGTCTCCAGCGGGATCTTCTGGCTGAGCGTGCCGCGGTCCGGGTTGGCGTCCACCGCCACCACCCGATCGCCGCGCAGGGAGGCGAACGTGGCGCCCAGCGTGGCGGTGACCGTGGTCTTGCCGACGCCGCCCTTCAGGCTCAGGATGGCGATCTTGTAGCAGCCGAGCAGCGGGCGGTTGACCCGCGCGGTGAGCTCCCGCCTGCGGATGTCGGCCGGGCTCTCACCCGGATTGATCAGCCGGCCCGACAGCAGGTAGACGAGCCTGCGCCAGCCGGACTGCGGAGGCCGCCGGGTGGGTGCGAGCACCCTCGCGGTGCTCAGGTCGGGCCGCTCGGCGCGGCCGCTGCGGGCTCGCTGCGCCTCCTGGGCCGCCACCGCCCCGGGGTCGGTCCACCGCGCGGTGCCGCGCGGCGGGGTGCGTGGGGCGGCGGGAGGCGCCTCCGCCGCCGGCTCCGCCGGGGGGCGCTCGACGCGCAGATGGTTCGGCATCGTGGCGTCGCCGGCGCCGGACCCGGCCGAGCGGGGCGCATCCGGTTCGGGGCGGCGAGCAGGCGGTTCCGGTGGCGCGACCGGCGCCGGGGCGGCCTGGGCTCCGGCGACGCCCCAGCGCTCACGGACATACCGGCCTACCGAGCCGTCCGGATAGTCACCGGATTGACGCTCTGTCATCAGCACATCCCGCCGGGCGCGTCCATTCGACCGTTGATCCCCCACACGAACGCCGACGGTAGTCGGCCGACTGCCCGGGGTCGAGGCGCGGTCGGGTGGCGGCGTGTCACTCGCCGTCAGCCCACCCCGGCGTACGAGTGCAGACCAGCGACGACCATGTTGATGAAGAAGAGGTTGAAGACAATCGTAGCGAAGCCGGCGACGTTCACCCAGGCCGCCCGGCCGGTGCGCCAGCCCGCGGTGGCCCGGGCGTGGAGGTACGCCGCGTAGATCACCCACGAGACGAACGCCACGGTCTCCTTCGGGTCCCACCCCCAGAACCGGCCCCACGCGGCCTCCGCCCAGATCGCCCCCGTGATGATCGCGAACGTGAAGAGCGGGAACGCCACGATCGTGATGCGGTAGGCGAGCCGGTCGAGCGCGTCGGCCTCCGGCAGCTTCTCGGCCAGCCCGTCGAGCCGTCCCGAACGGCGCAGCAGGAACAGCAGGCTCGCGACACCCGCGACGACCAGCAGGCCCGACGAGATGCAGATGGTGCTGACGTGGATGCTCATCCAGTACGAGCGCAGCGGCGGCACCACGGGCCCGGCCGGGACGTAGAGCACCGACCCGGCGAGCGCCATCAGGACGAGCACCGGGAACAGCACGAACGGGCCCGCGGACCGCGCGGCCGGCGAGCGGCGCAGCACGACGAGCCACGTGCCGACCGCGGCCACGGAGATCGCCGAGATGAACTCGTACATGTTGCCCAGCGGCCACCGCTCGGCCGCGATCCCGCGGGTGGCGATCGACGCGAGCTGCAGCGCGGCACCGAGCACGGTCACCGCGACGGCCATCCGGCCGAACCGCTCAGGCCGGCTGCGCACCGGCCCCTCCTCCGGCGCCCCGTCCGGGGCGCCCGCACCCACCAGCACGGGCACCTTCGCGCGCGCCGCCGAGAACTCGACGGCATGGAAGATCATCGCCAGCGCGTAGATCCCGGCGGCCGCCACGAACAGGCGATCGCTGAATGTGGCGAGTTCGGCGCTCACTGGCACTAGATCTCCTCCTGTGCTGCGTTCGGTGCATCGAGCAGGTCGGCCCGCAAGCGGTCGAACTCCTCGCCGTAGCCCGCGCGGTCGGTGCGGGCCAGGCCGCCGAGCTCGACGACGGTGCGCGCGCCGTCGTCGACGGGCGTGAGCCGGGCCCAGAACCGGCGCCTGCGGATGGTCAACGACAGGCCGAGCCCGCCCAGCAGCAGTACCGCGAACACGAGCACGGCCTCCTGGCCGGGGTCGTAGCTGACCTGCAGGTACGCCCAGTCCTGCACGCCGTCGAAGCGGACCACGGTGCCGTCGTCGAGGGTCAGCGACTGGCCCGGCACCAGGTTGGCCCGCGCCACCCGCGCCAGCGCCCCCGAATCGATCATGCCCTGGTCCACCTGGAAGATCGACTGCCCGCGGCCGTCGTCGAGCCCCAGGTCACCGCGCATCACGTCGACGGCGACCTCGGGCGCGAGCAGGGCCGGGAACACCGACGTGACGATGTCCCCGCCGGACGACGTCGGGGCGAACAGGCCGGTGATCGCGAGCTGGGAGGTGCGGCGCTTCTCCTCGTCGGTGACGCCGGGCGGCTCGAACTTCGTGGCGCCCTGCGACAGCATCGTGGCCTGGTCGACGGGCCGCCACTGGATCTCACCGGTGCGCTGCTGCCCGTCCGGCCACGTCACCGTGAAGCGCGGCGCGTACCCGTGACCGAGCAGGTAGACGCGGTTGCCGTCGACCCGCAGCGGGTGGTTGACCTCCAGCTGGTGCGTGCTCCACCGGTCGACGCCCGCCTCGACGTCCTCCGCGCTCTGGTAGGACAGCGTGCCGCGGAAGCTCTCGGCCTGCCCGTTCGGCTGGAAGTCCGCGTGGAAGTCGTCCAGGCGCACGCAGAACGGGCTCAGGTCGGTGCCGTCGACGCGCAGCCCCGCCCGGAACGTGTCGTAACCGAGGATGCCGGTGTTGCAGAACTGGCCGCCGCCGGACATGACGATGACCTGGCCCTCGTAGCCGAAGAGCTTGCCTGCGGCGAAGCCGAGGAGCAGGCCGATCAGGCTCAGGTGGAACAGCAGGTTGCCGGCCTCGCGCAGGTACCCCTTCTCCGCGGAGACGGTGCGTCCCGTACCGTCCGCCCGCTCCGCGCGCCGCCAGCCGCGCAGCCGCGAGCGGACGCGCTCCTCTGCCTCGTCGATGCCGACGTCGAGCGTGGCGCTCGCGTGGTGCGGCATCCGCGCCAGGTTGCGCGGGGTGACCACCGGCTCGGCGCGCAGCGCCGCGGCGTGCTCCACGGTGCGCGGCAGCACGCAGCCGATCAGCGAGATCATCAGCAGCAGGTAGATGGCGGCGAACCACGGCGCGGCGAAGACGTCGAAGAACCCGAGGCGGTCGAGCGTGGGCGCGAGCCACGGGTAGTCGGTGAAGTACTTGTCGACGAGCTGCTGGTTCAGCGACCGCTGCGGCAGCAGCGCCCCGGGCAGCGCGGCGAGTGCGAGCAGGAACAGCAGCACGAGCGCCGTGCGCATCGAGGTGAGCCCGCGCCACCCGTTGCGCAGGACGGCCCACACGCCGGACAGGCGCGGGTGCGGCGTCCGGGGTCCGGGGTCCGGGCGCGGAGGGGCCGGCGTCTCTGTGGAGGCGGGCATCGCTACAGCACCGGGACGAAGCCGGCGACGGACACCTGCAGCCTGGCGAGCAGGTCACCCCACAACCCGGTGACCAGCAGCACCCCGACCGCCACCATCAGCGCCCCGCCTGCGAGCTGGATCGAGCGGGTGTGGCGGCGCAGCCAGCCGAGCGCCCGCACGGCCCGCGACGCGCCGAGCGCGATGAGCACGAACGGCACTCCGAGCCCTGCGCAGTACGCGACCGTGAGCACGACGCCGCGCAGCGAACCGCCACCGGTGCCCGCGGCCACCGCCACGACGCCCGCGAGCGTCGGACCGATGCACGGCACCCAGCCGAGGCCGAAGACCGCCCCGAGCAGCGGAGCGCCCCAGAGCCCTGCCCGCGGCACCCAGTGCACCCGCTTCTCCCGCTGCAGCACGGGCACCAGGCCGACGAACGCCAGCCCCATCACGATCATGACGACGCCGCCGGCGCGCTGCAGCGCGGCCTCGTTGGCCACGAGCGCGTCGGCGAGCCAGACGACACCCGTGAGGATCGCGCCGAACACGACCGTGAAGCCCGCGACGAAGAGCGCGGCGGCCCCGGCCACCCGGAACCGGCCGGACCGCCGCTCCCCGGCTTCCGCCGGGGTGGCCGGCGGGACGTCGGCGCCGACGAGCCCCGCGAGGTAGGCGAGGTAGCCGGGCACGAGCGGGACCACGCACGGCGACGCGAAGCTGACCGCGCCGGCCAGCACGGCCACGGCGGCCGCGAGCAGCAGCGGTCCGGAGACCGCGAGCGTCGTCGAGGGGTCCATCACCCATGAGGGTAGGCCGCGTGCTAATGCGCGCCCGCACCGGGTTCTACAACCTGTAGTCGATGGCGCGACCCGGGCGGAGCCCCGTCACCCCTCGCCGACGGGACTTCGCACACCCAGGACCGGCTTCACAGAGGGCCGGCCTTGTGCGAAGCCACTGCCGGATGTGCGAAGTGGCTGCAGGGCCGCCTCGGCAATTCGGGTCACGCTCACACCGCCGGGGGCGGCTCGGCCTGCAGGCGCTGGACCAGCGGGACCAGCTCGGGCACGCGGACCGCCGTCAGGAACACCGCCGCCACCCGGTGCTGCCGGTCGAGCACCAGCGTGGACGGCACGGTGTTGCGCGGGTATCCGCTCAACCGCGCCAGGACGCGACCGGGCGGGTCGAAGATCGAGTCGAAGCTGACGCCCCGGTCGCGGACGAAGTCGGCGGCCGCCTGGCGCTCGTCGCGGACGTCGATGCCGAGCACGGCGGCGCCGGTCTGCTCCTGCACGAACTGCAGGCCCGGCATCTCCTCCCGGCACGGGCCGCACCACGAGCCCCAGATGTTGACGACCACGACGTTGCCCGCGTAGTCGTCGAGCCCGACCGTCGCCCCGTCGTGCAGCAGGCTGTCGCCGGAGATGCCCTTGACGGCGCCGCGGCTCTCCGGCGGGTCGTAGAAGATCGTGGTCTGGCCGCCCGGCGCGACGAACTGGAACTTCCCACCCGTGGCCACCGCGTCCTTCGTGGAGGAGCAACCGGCCAGGAACACGGCGGCCAGTGCGAGGGCGAGCAGGCGGGTCATGCGCCCGTCTGCCTCGGGTCGCTCGCCCCCGCCGGCTCGGAGTAGCGCAGCTGCGTGAGCTCGGTGCCGGTGAACACGAGCGAGGTGAGCGACGCGAGCGCGCACTGCCTGCGCCGCGGGTCGTGCCACAGCCGCTGCCCGGTGACGAACCGCCGCAACGTCCAGATCGGCAGCTGGTGCGACACGCACACCGCCTCGTGCCCCTCGGCGAGCACCCGCGCGCGGTGGACGGCCCCCAGCATGCGGTGCGCGACCTGCAGGTACGGCTCCCCCCACGACGGGGTGAAGGGATCGCGCAGCAGCAGCCAGTGGCGTGGGCTGCGCAGCGATCCCCCTCCGACGGAGACGGTCTTGCCCTCGAACCGGTTGTCGGCCTCGATCAGCCCGTCGTCGGTGCGCACCTCCAGCGCGTGGAGTGCCGCGATCGGTGCGGCGGTCTCCTGCGCGCGCTCCAGCGGCGAGGCGAGCACGGCCGTCACGTCGGCGTCCGCCAGCGACTTGGCGACGATCTCGGCCTGGTTCCGGCCGTTCTCCGAGAGGTGGAAGCCGGGCAGCCTGCCGTAGAGGATGCCGGTCGGGTTGTGCACCTCCCCGTGGCGCAGGAGGTGGACGACCGTGCGGGTCCCGGTCACTGCCCGGCCTCCGTGGGCGGGGTCGCCGTGGCCGCGGCCTTCGCCGCCGCCGGGAGCGCGTCCGCGATCACCTGCCAGGTGTCGTCGTCGAGCGCCGCCGACACGAACCACGCCTCGAAGGCGCTCGGTGGCGGGTACACGCCGCGGTCGAGCAGCGCGTGGAAGAAACCCGGGAACCGCCAGGTGGCGGCGGCCTGGGCACCCGCGTAGTCGTGCACCTCGCCGTCGGTGAAGAACACCGACAGCAGGTTGCCCGCGAACTGGACGCGGTGCGGCACGCCCTCGGCGCTCAACGCGTCGCCGATCAGGCCACCCAGCCGGGCGGCGTTGGCGTCCAGCGCGGCGTACACGTCGGCGTCGGCGTGCCGCAGGGTCGCGAGGCCCGCGGCGACGGCGACCGGGTTCCCGGACAGCGTCCCCGCCTGGTAGACCGGGCCTGCCGGCGCGAGGTAGCTCATGTGCGCCGCGGGGCCGCCGAACGCCGCGGCGGGCAGGCCGCCGGACATGACCTTGCCGAACGTGTAGAGATCGCCCGCGACGCCGTCCAGCCCGAACCACCCGGAGGCGGACACCCGGAACCCGGTCATCACCTCGTCGATCACGAGCAGCGCGCCCGCTGCGTGGCAGATCTCCCGCAGGCCGGCGTTGAAGCCGGGGCGCGGGGGGACCGCGCCCATGTTGCCCGCCGCCGCCTCGATGATCACGCAGGCGATGTCGGCGCCGCCCTCGGCGAACACCGCCCGCACCGCGTCGAGGTCGTTGTACGGGAGCACGATCGTGTCGGCGGCCTGCGCGCCGGTGACGCCCGGGCTGGTCGGCAGGCCGAGGGTCGCCACCCCCGAGCCCGCCTGGGCGAGCAGCGCGTCGACGTGCCCGTGGTAGCAGCCCGCGAACTTCACGACGCCGCGGCGGCCGGTGATCCCGCGGGCGAGCCGGATCGCGCTCATGGTGGCCTCGGTGCCGGAGTTGACCAGCCGGACCTGCTCGACGGGCTCGACCCGGCCGATGATCTCCTCGGCGAGCTCGACCTCGGCGGGCGTCGGCGCTCCGAAGGACAGACCGTGCGTGGCCGCCTCCCGCACCGCGTCGACGACGGCCGGATGGGCGTGCCCGAGGATCATCGGACCCCACGAGCTGACGAGGTCGACGTAGCGGTTCCCGTCGGCGTCGGTGAGCCACGGGCCGGACGCCGACACGAGGAACCGCGGTGTGCCCCCGACCGCGGAGAACGCCCGGACCGGGGAGTTCACCCCTCCGGGGATCGCGGCGGACGCCCTGTCGAACAGGCGCCGCGAGGTCTCGGTGCGCGCGGCGGCCTCCGGGCCGGACGGGATCGGCGAGCTAGCCACGAGGGCCAGTCTCACATCTCGCCGTCGCGAGGTGTGGGCCGGGATCGCGGCTAGCGCGCCCGCGCGAACCAGCGGCTGGGCTCCGGGAGGAACGTGATGATCGTGCCGCCGACCGAGGCGGCCACGACGATCAGGAGGAACACCAGGCTGCCCGTGTCGCCCGCGGCCCCCGTGAACAAGGTGGCCAGCAGCAGCAGGGTGAACCCGACCGTCATGATCGTCAGGATGATGCGCGCCCAGTTGCGGCGCAGGAACGTCAGCACGGCGAACAGGACGTAGAGCGCGGCGACCACCAGGATGACGGCGGCGACGCCCCGCAACGCCGTGACGGCCATCTCGGGCGTCAGGCCCGCCTGCGCCAGCTGCTCCTCGTACCCCGGGGGGATCGCGTCCACGTTCAGCGGTGCCGCGAGCAGGAGCACCCCGGCCGCGAGGAACGGCAGCGCGCTGAGGATCAGCAGCACCAACGAGAGGACCATGAGTCCCGGCCGGGAGACGCGCTCGCCGTCGTCCGGCCCGAGGCCCGCGGCGTCGCCGCTGAAGGGGGTGCCGGCGTACTGGCCCGGCTGCCCGTAGGGGTTGTACTGCTGCGGCTGGCCGTACTGCCCGTACTGGCCCGGCTGCCCGTACTGCCCCGGTTGCCCGCCGTACTGGCCCGGTTGACCGTACTGCGGCTGACCCTGCTGCGCGTACGGGTTGTACGGGGGCCCTTGGCCGTAGCCGGGTGGCGGCTGCTGCCCGTACTGGCCGGGTGGGCCGTACTGACCCGGTTGGCCGTAGGGCTGCTGCCCGTACTGGCCCTGCTGCGGGTACGGCTGTTGGCCGTACTGGTTCGGCTGGCCGTACTGCTGCGGCGGCGCCGGCTGCTGCGCCGTGGAATCCGGCTGCCCCGACCCGTCACCCGGCGGAGCCGCGCCCGGCTGCTCATCGGGCGGTTGTTCCCCGCGGTGCGGGTCGGAGGGTGTGCTCACGGCGTCACCGTAGGTCTGCGCGTCCTGGGCTGTCCACGCCGGCTCATTCCTTGCGGTGGTGGATGTCCTCGGACATCCGGACCAGCGCGTAGTAGAACTCGAGCGTGACCCTGAACAGGATCAGGGCGAACAGCGCGAAGATCCCGCCGACGATCAGCGCCAGGAGACCCGGGCCCACCCCCTGGGCGAACCCGCCGATGAGCGCACCGATGTAGAACAGGCCGATCAGGACCATGCCGACGATGTAGAGGATCTTCACCACGGCGGGTGTGGCGAAGGAGTTGAACTCGAAGTCGAACAGGGCCGCGAACGGGCTGCTCCCCTGCGCCTGCTGGCCACCCGGCTGTCCCGGCGGGGGGCCGAACGCGCCGGGCTGCTGCTGCCCCGGCTGCTGGTACCCGCCCCAGGCGGGCGGAGGCTGCTGCTGTTGCCCGAACCCGCTCGGGTAGGGCGGCGGCTGCTGCCCGCCCTGCCAACCCTGCTGGCCCGGCTGGCCCGGCTGGTACTCGCCGCCGGGGGCTCCCGGGTCATTGCTCATCGCGGTTCCTCCACCTGATCAAGGGGCCGTGATCGTAACCCCTGCGCCCCTACCATGCCGGTGCACCGTACGGACGTGTGGTTGCGGGCGGGTCACAGCCGGGCCGCGACCTCCGTGGCCCAGTACGTCAGAACGATGTCAGCACCGGCCCTGCGGATGCCGGTGAGCGTCTCCAACACGGCGCGGTCGCGCTCGATCCACCCGTTCGCCGCGGCCGCCTCGATCATCGCGTACTCGCCGGAGACCTGGTACGCGGCCACCGGGACGTCGGACACCTCGGCCACGGCGCGCAGGACGTCGAGGTAGGCCATCGCGGGCTTGACCATCACCATGTCGGCGCCCTCCTCGAGGTCGAGGGCGAGCTCGCGCAGGGCCTCGCGCACGTTTGCGCCGTCCTGCTGGTAGGTCTTGCGGTCGCCCGTGAGCTGCGACTCGACCGCCTGCCGGAACGGCCCGTAGAAGGCGGACGTGTACTTCGCGGTGTAGGCGAGGATGCCGGCATCGGTGTGGCCCGCGGCGTCGAGCGCCTCCCGGATCACCCCGACCTGGCCGTCCATCATCCCGCTCGGCCCGACCACGTGCGCACCCGCGTCGACCTGCGCCACCGCCATGTCGGCGTAGACGGCGAGGGTGGCATCGTTGTCCACGCGGCCGTCGGCGTCGAGCACGCCGCAGTGGCCGTGGTCGGTGAACTCGTCGAGGCACGTGTCGGCCATCACCACCGTGGCGTCACCCACCTCGGCGCGCACGTCCCGCAGCGCGACGTTGAGCACGCCGTCCGGATCGATGCCCGCCGAACCGGTGGCGTCGTGCCGTTCCGGCACCCCGAACAGCATCAGCCCACCGACGCCCGCCTGGACCGCCTCCACGGCCGCCTTGCGCAGCGAGTCGCGCGTGTGCTGCACGACCCCCGGCATCGACGGGATCGGCACCGGCTCCGCGGCGCCCTCCTTGACGAACATCGGCAACACCATGTGCCGCGGCCGCAGGTCCGTCTCGGCGACGAGCCGGCGCACGGCCGGGGTGGTGCGCAGCCGCCGGGGCCGGTGGGTGGGAAAAGCCATGGGCCAAGCCTACGACCGGACCCGTGAGCGGATGCGGGTGCTACAGCACTCGTATCCACTCACGAGCAGTTAACGGCGGCGCGCCTTCACCTTCCGCGGCGGGGGCAGGGCGCCCTCGGCGCGGAGCTTGGCCGCGTGCGCGGCCAGCGCGTCGACCAGGGCCGGGACCCTCGCCTCGGACGGCTGCACGTCGACCCGCAGGCCGAACTCGCGGGCGGTCTCGGCCGTCTGCGGGCCGATGCAGGCCACGATCGTGCGGGCGTGCGGCTTGCCGGCGATGCCGACGAGGTTGCGCACCGTGGACGACGAGGTGAAGCACACCGCGTCGAAGCCGCCGGTCTTGATGGCCTCGCGGATCGGGGCGGGCGGCGGCGCGGCGCGCACCGTGCGGTACGCGGTGACGTCGTCGATCTCCCAGCCGCGGTCGCGCAGGCCGGCGGCGAGGGTCTCCGTGGCGATGTCGGCGCGCGGGAGCAGCACGCGGTCGACCGGGTCGAGCACGTCGTCGTAGGGCGGGAAGATGTTGAGCAGGCCCTCGGACGACGACTCCTGGCCCTCGTCGATGGACGGCACGAGCTCCGGGTTGATGCCGAACCCGCGCACCTTCTCCGCGGTGGCCGCGCCGACGCAGGCGATCTTGACGCCGGAGAACGCGCGCGCGTCGAGCCCGAACTCGGCGAACTTCTCCCACACCGCGCGCACCGCGTTGGTCGAGGTGAACACCACCCACTGGTAGCGCCCGTCCACCAGGCCCTTGACCGCGCGCTCCATCTGCGTGGGCGAGCGCGGCGGCTCGACGGCGATCGTGGGCACCTCCTCGGCGGTGGCACCGTGCACCGCGAGGCGGTCGCTCATCGCGCCTGCCTGGTCCTTGGTGCGCGGCACGAGCACGCGCCAGCCGTACAGCGCCCGCGACTCCCACCAGGACAGCTCGGCGCGCAGGCCCACCTCGGCGCCGACGGTGACCACCAGGGCGCCGTCGAGCTCGGCGGCGTCCGCGGCCATCGTCGCGAGGGTGCTCTGCACCGTCTTCTGCGTGGTGTGCGTGCCGTTCGCGGTGACGGCCACCGGGGTCTGCGCGGCGACACCGTGCTCGGTGAGCGATGCGGCGACCTCCGGCAGGTGCGACGCGGTGGCGTGCAGCACGAACGTGCCGGGCGCCGCCGCCAGCCGCGGCCAGTCGACGCCTGCCCGCACGTCGGCCTCCACGTGCGCCGAGCCGAGCGGTACGCCGGCGTACGCCGGGACCGCGGTACCCGCGGGAACGCCGGGGACGATGTCGAACGGCACGGCGGCCGCGGCCACCGCGATGGCCTCCTGCACGACCGAGTCGACGGTGAGCGGGTCGCCGCTGACGAGCCGTGTGACGCTGCGACCGGACTGCACCTCGTTGACGAGGTCCTTCGCGACATCGTTCGGCTGCCCGACGGCGGGGCGTACCTCCGCGCCGTCGGCCACGAGCGCCAGCACCTGCTCCGGGACGTCCGAGTCGGTGATGACGAGCGGCGCGCCCGCGAGGGCCTCGCGTGCGCGGACGGTCAGCAGGCCGGGGTCGCCGGGGCCACTGCCCACGAAGGCGACCCGTCCCGGGTTGGGCGAAGGTGTCATCTCGGAACTCCCGATCCAGCGTTTCTCGGAAGGGCGCCCTGGCCCCCCATGTCGAGCAGCTCCGCGGCCAGTGCCGCGCCGAGCTCCTCGGCGTCGTCCATGTCTCCGGTGACGGATGCGCGCAGCAACGCCCCGTCGATCGTGCCGACCACCGCCCGCAACGAGATGCGGTCGACGGCGTTCCCGTCGTCGTCCAGATCGGAGACGACATCGGCCAGGGCCCCGATCGGGGCGCTGCAGCCCGCCTCGAGGGTGGCCAGTACCGCGCGCTCGGCGACCACCGCGGCCCGGGTGGCCCCGTCGTCGAGGGCGGCGGCGAGCGCCTTGCCGAGCTCGAGGTCCTGCGCCCGGCACTCCACCGCCAGCGCGCCCTGGGCGGGCGCGGGCAGCATCTGCAGCGGGTCGAGCAGCTCGGTGGCCTCGGCGAGGCGCCCCAGCCGGGCCAGGCCTGCGGCCGCGACGACCACGCCGTCGAGCTCGCCGGATGCCACCTTCCCGACCCGCGTGTCGACGTTGCCGCGGATCGCGACCATGTCGAGCCCCAGTCCCAGCGCATCGAGCTGCGCGATGCGCCGCGCCGCGCCGGTGCCGATCCGCGCGCCGGGCGGGAGCTCCCCGAGCACCATGCCGTCGCGGGCCACCAGCGCGTCGCGCGGGTCGTCCCGCTGCGGGACGGCCGCGAGGTGCAGCCGCGGGTCGGGAGCCGTGGGGAGGTCCTTGTAGGAGTGCACGGCGACGTCGACGTCGCCGCGGGCCAGCGCATCCCGCAACGCGGACACGAACACCCCGACGCCCAGCTGCGGGACCGGCGCCGACGAGCGGTCGCCGGACGTGCTGATCGCCACGAGCTCGCACTCGTGGCCTGCCGCGCGCAGCCGGTCGGCGACGATCCCGGTCTGGGCCATGGCGAGCGCGCTCGGCCGGGTGCCGATACGCAGTTTCAATGCGGCCTCCGCGGGGGTGCGTGCGTCGGCGGGGCTCATGCGTCCTGCCCCTCGTGGGAGTCGGTGCGGGCCTCCAGGGCGGCGAGCACGTCGCCGCTGCGCTGGACGGCCACCGCGTTCGGCGTCTGCGGGTCGAGCTCGAACAGCGCGCGCAGCGCGGCCGCGTAGCTGTCGCCGTCGGGCCCCTCGGCCAGCCGCTTCACCTGCACGGTGGGGGTGTGCAGGAGCTTGTCGACGACCCGGCGGACGCTGCGGCCGAACTCCTCGCGCACCTTGGGCTCGAGGTCGGGCAGCCGCGAGTCGAGCCGCAGCAGCTCGGTGTCGATCACCTCGGACGCGCGCCTGCGCAACGCCGTGACGGTGGGGGTGACCTCGGCGGAGCGCTGGGCGGCCAGGTAGGCCTGTGCCTCGTCGGCCACCAGCTCCTGCGCCGCCGCGACCGCGGCGCCCCGGGCGCCGGACGACAGCCTCCGCTGCAGGGCGGCCAGGTCGACGACCGCGACGCCCGGCAGCTCGGCCACGCGCGCGTCGACGTCGCGGGGCAGGCCGAGGTCGCAGATCGCGAGCCGCCGCCCGTCCCGCTCGGCGACCGCCGCCGCGACCGCGTCGAGCTCGACCACGGTGCCCACGGCGCCGGTGCACGCCACCATCAGATCGGCCGCGGCCAGCTCGGCGACCAGCGCCTCGAACCCGCGGGCCCGTGCCGGCGTGCCCTGCGCGCGGGTGTTCTCGGCCAGCCGCTCGGCCCGCTCGGGCGACCGGTTGAGCACCGCGATCTCCGCGACACCCGCCCGGCGCAGGTGGGCGGCCGCGAGCGCGCCCATCACGCCGGCCCCGACGATGACGGCCCGCCGCCCGGCGAGGTCCCCGCCCAGTTCGGATGCGGCGTCGGCGAGCGCCTCGGAGACGACGGATGCGCCCGCCGTGTCGATCCCGGTGCTCGCGTGCACCCGCTTGCCGACGCGCAGGGCGTGCTGCGCGAGCTCGTGGAGCGCGCGGCCTACGGTGCCCGCCTCGTCGGCGGTGGCGTACGCAGCGCGCAGCTGGCCGAGGATCTGGGCCTCGCCGACCACCATCGAGTCGAGCCCCGCGGCCACGGCGAACAGGTGCTGCACGGCCGAGCCCGCGTAGTGCACGAAGACGTGCTCGGTGAGCTCGGTGAGCGACATCCCGGAGTGCCGCGCGAGCACGGCGGAGACGTCGGTGAGACCACCGTGGAAGGCGTCGACCACCGCGACGACCTCGATGCGGTTGCACGTGGACAGCAGCAGGGCCTCCGACACGTGGGGCCCGCGCAGGAGCTCCTCGAGCAGCTTCGGAACCTCGGTGGCCCCGACGGCGGCCCGTTCGAGCACCTGCACCGGCGCGCTGCGGTGCGAGAGACCCACCACGAGCACACTCATGGCAACAGCCCTCCCGCACCGTTCACCGGGTGACCGTTGCCGGAGGCGACCTGCTCGGCGGCGGCCACGTGCTTGCGCGCCACGTGGAACGCGAGTATCTGCAGCTCCACCGCGAGGTCGACCTTGCGCACCTCGACCTCGTCGGGCACCTGCAGCACGACCGGGGCGAAGTTGAGGATGCAGCGCACCCCCGCCTCGACGAAGAGGTCGCACACGCCCTGCGCGGCCTGCCCGGGGGTGGCGATCATCCCGATGGTGACGCCGCGCTCGGCGCACACCTGCGGGATCGCGCGGACGTGCTCGACGAGGATGCCGTTGATGTGGATGCCGACGAGGTCGGGGTCCACGTCGAACAGGGCCGTGACCGGGAAGCCCCGGCCACCGAAACCGCCGTACCCGGCGAGCGCGTGGCCCAGGTTGCCGATGCCGACGAGCGCGACCGCCTGCCGGTGGTCGAGCCCGAGCGTGCGCTCCAGCTGCCGCACCAGTGCCGCGACCTCGTACCCGACACCGCGGATGCCATACGAGCCGATGTAGGACAGGTCCTTGCGCAGCTTCGCCGGGTTGACGCCGGTGGCGGCGGCGAGCTCGTCGCTGGACACCGTGTCGGCGCCCTCCTCCGCGAGCTCGCCGAGCTTGCGCAGGTAGACGGCGAGCCGGGCGACGCTGGCCTCGGGGATCGACCGCAGCCGGGCGGGCGATTCCTCCGAGCCGGCATGCGGCGGCTTCGTCACGCTCACGTCTCCTCGATGCTGCTGTGCCCGGTGATTCCGGCGGTGGCGGTGCTCCGCCTCGCCTGGTGGATTCGAGCCGAATACCCCGGGTCCGGGTGTTGACGGCGACTGGATTACACGGTAGTCGCTTGTGAAGGCACGCACAAAGTCGCGATCTTGAACGCTGGTGCGCCCCCGCGGCCGGTGCGCCACGCGCGACCGATGGTCGTCCCTCGACGGCCGCTCGTCGCGCCCGTCGACCGGAAGGTCTGGCCTGGCCACGCCCGCCCCACACGTCACGGCCGAGACGTCGGAGATCTCGGTCACCCCGTTCCCACCGCCGCCGGATCCGAGGTCATCGGCCCTGCCGCCCGGCCGGCGCCGCCGTTCCGCCGGGGACGCCTCGCCCACCGGCCGCCGCCCGTGAACCCGGGCCCGTGATCGATCGACGATCGGCCGTTCCGGGCCGTCGAACGGCCGAACCGGTCCACGACCGGGCAGATCGCCGTCCGGCCCGCGCATCCACCCGGCACTACCCCGCGGTCGCTGCGGCAGGGGCGGCTAGGACACCGAGAACGCGACGTCCGGCCATCCGGTCGCCCCGTCGGGAACGGGATCGGCGACCGCCTCGGTCTGCGTCACGCCGTCGGCCGCGGTGGCCCGGCTCCGCACGGAGTGGCCGCCGGGCGCGAGGTCGAAGCCGGCGCGCCACATCCGCCAGGTGTCCCCGCTCACCTCGGTGGCGAGCTCGGCCTCCTGCCACGGCCCGCCGTCCACGCTCACCTCGACCCGTCCGATCCCCGTCGGCTGGGACCACGCGATGCCCGCCACGGTGACCCGGCCGGCCGGCAGCGCCGCGAAGCCGCGCGGGCTGTCGATGCGCGACCCGGTCTTGATCGGCCCCTTCTGCGCCCACCCGCGCTGCAGCCAGAAGCCCGCCTTCGCGCCGAACGTCGTGAGCTCCAGATCGGTGACCCACTTCGTGGCCGAGACGTACCCGTACAGGCCGGGGACGACCATCCGCACCGGGAACCCGTGCTCGAGCGGCAGCGCCTCCCCGTTCATGCCGACCGCGAGCATCGCGCCACGGTCCGGTTCGAGCAGCACGTCGACCGGGGTGCCGGTGTACCAGCCGTCCACGCTCGTGGAGAAGGCCTGGTCCGCCCCCGGCCGCACGCCCACCTCCAGGAGCAGGTCACGCAGGTCGATGCCGGTGAACGTCGCGGTGGAGATCAGGTCGCCGCCCACCGGGTTGGAGACGCAGGTGAGCGTGACCGGGCGTTCGACGAGCGGGCGCGACAGCAGGTCGTCGAACGTGAGTGTCCGCTCCGCGTCGACCATCCCGTGGATGCGCAGCGACCAGTCCTGCGCGGCCAGCACGGGGACCCGCAGCGCCGTGTCGATGCGGTAGAACTCGGCGTTCGGCGTCAGGAAGGTGGGGGTGCCCAGCTCCGGGAAGGCGGCCGAGGCCGGGATCGCCGGGGCGCGCTCGGCGAGCCGGGCGCCCGCGATCCGCTCCGTGACCGTTCCTCGCAGGTCCCCCACCCCCCGGCCGAGCCACGAGCCCGCGGCGCCCCCGGCGAGCGATGCCACGCCCACCGCCACCGCCGACCGCACCAGGAGTGCCCTGCGGGTCAGGCCCGCGACCTGCGCCGGTTCCTCGCGACGCCCCGCCGCGGCGAGCGCGAGCCGGTGCAGCCACCGGACCACCGCCACACCGACCACCAGCGAGGCCGTCGGCGCGAGCACGTCCAGGGGCGCGAAGGCGGGCTCGAACATCACCGCGCCCAGCCCGAGCACGCCCAGGACGACCACGACCACGACCGCGGGCCCGGGCTGCCTGCGCGACGCCAGCCCCGCCAGCGCGGCGACGCCCGCGATGACCAGGGCCATCCCCGCGAGCAGCACCGGCTTGTCCGCCGTGCCGAAGGTGGCCTTCGCGAACTCCGTGAGCCCGTGCGGCGACAGGCGGACCACCGCGTCGCCGACGGCCAGGTAGGGCGACGACGCCGGCGCGACGAGCCCCGCCACCAGCTGTCCGGCCGCGACGGCCGCGGCGACGGCCAACACGCCGACGAGCGCCGCCCAGCCCCGTGGGATCTGCGGGGCGGCCGGCTCGTCGACCCGGTGCGGTGCCTCCGTGGTGCTCACGGGACAAGTCTCACCCCGGCGGGCCCCGGCGGATGTGACGATCCGAGGACGGCGCGGCGGGCGTCACGCCAGTGCAGCGCGGAGCCGGTCCTCCTCGACCCGCCAGAAGCCGTGCTCGCGTCCGTCGACCTCGATCACGGGCACGCGGTCGCCGTACTCCGCGCGCAGCGCCGGGTCCGAGTCGACGTCCACGGTGGTCCAGTCCGCGCCGACGTCGCCGCAGATCCGCGCGACGTCGGCCTCGGCATCGGCGCACAGCCCGCAGTCGGCCCGGGTGTAGACGGTGACCCGCGGCGAGGTCACGACTGCCCCGCCAGCTGCCTGCGGGCCACCTTGCCGGTGGGGGTGCGCGGGAGCGCGTCGGTGAACTCGATCACCGACGGCACCTTGAAGCGGGCCAGCCGTTCCGTGCAGTGCTCGCGCACCTCGTCCTCCGTGAGCTCGGCGCCCCCGGCCCGCACCAGGACGGCCTTGACCGCCTCGCCCGTGTTCTCGTCGGGCACCCCGACCACGGCGGCCTCCGCCACCGCGGGCAGCTCGGCGAGCACCGTCTCCACCTCGCGGGGGTACACGTTGAACCCGTTGACGATCACGAGGTCGGACGAGCGGTCGACCAGGTGCAGGTCGCCGTCGTGGTCGAGGAAGCCGACGTCGGCGGTGCGGAACCAGCCGTCGGCGTCCGGGCCGCCCGCGCCGTCGGGCCAGTAGCCGGAGAAGAGGTTGGGCCCGCGCACGGCGACCAGCCCGGTGTCCTGCGCCGGGTCGGAGACGTCCTCGTCGATGTCCTCGGGATCCGGGGCGGCGACGGCCTCGATGGGCCTGCCGTCGCGATCGACGAGCCGCAGCTCGAGGCCGGGGAGGGCGCGCCCGACCGACCCCGGCTTCGGGGGGCCGCCGATCGCGTTCATCGTGAGCACGGGGCCTGCCTCGGTGAGCCCGTACCCCTCGTAGATGGGCAGCCCGGTGACGGTGCGGAACTCCTCGAGCCACTGCGGCGGCAGCGGAGCCCCGCCGGACGTGCACAACCTCAGGCCGCCGGTGGCGGCCCGCAGCTCGGCGGGCGGGAGCTCGAGCAACGCCCGGAACATCGAGGGCACGCCCGCCATCGCGCTGACCCGCTGCCGCACGAGGACGTCGGCGACGTGCGTCGGGTCGAAGCGCTCGGTGAGCACCACCGTGGCGCCGGCCCAGCAGGCCTGCAGGAGCCCGGCGGCGAGCCCGAAGACGTGGAAGAGCGGGATGGACAGCAGCACCCGGTCCACCGGGAGCACGGGCGCGGGGCGCAGCGTTGCGGTCTGCTCGCGGTTGGCGAGCACGGCCCGGTGCGAGAGCTGCACGCCGCGCGGGCGACCCGTCGTGCCGGAGGTGTAGATCAGCAGTGCGAGGTCCTCGCCGCCGCCGACCGGCTCCACCGCGGGCGCGCCGGCGTCGGGGCGGAGATCGGGGGGCGGCAGCAGCGCCGCCCCGTGCGGCGGCCCGCAGCGCTGCGCCGCGGCGTCACCCTCCGCAGCCACGATGACCGCCGGCCGGCAGTCGTCGAGCACGATCTCGAGCTCCCGCGCCACCGAGACCGGCCCGAACGGCACGGACGCGGCGCCCGCCCGCAGCGCACCGAGCACCGACACGCAGAACGCGGCCCCGTTGCCGAGGCGCACGAGCACCCGATCACCGGGCCCGATCCCGGCCTCCCGCAAGCGGGTGGCCTCCGCGCTCACGGCGGCGTCGAACTGCGCCCACGTGAGCGTGACGCCGCTGGTCACGTCCACGATCGCGGCGAGGTCCGGCGTGCCGCGCGCGGCACGCGCGACCAGGTCGGCCACGTGGTGCGGGGTCCCGTCCTGCGGGCTGCCGGTAGGGCTGTCCACGGTTCTCCCAAGGGTCGGCGCCGAGCCGGATGGCCTCGCCCGCGAGTCTGGCACGAACCGGGCCGCCCGGAGGTCCCGACGCCGCCGCCCCGGCGCCGCGACGACACGCGGGAACGCGTGACACTGACCGCGCGTAGTCGGCCGCTCACCGGATCCCGGGCGCGGCGAACGGTGGTGCGTGCTTCGCCACACCTGGCCGCCCGTATGCTCCGCCGCTACAGCCGATTCAACGGCCGACCCACGAGATCGTCGCGAAGCTCACCCGAGGGAGTGGCATGCAGCCTGTCGCCGCCGGCGCACCGCGGGCCGACCCGACGGACGCCTGTGCGTTGCGCAGACGCTCGGCACGGCGTCCGGACCATCGGCGTACCGCCCATCGACTCCGTCCCAGGGCCTGCCGGGAGCCATGACCCGTCCCGCGCGACAGCCTCGGCTGCTCCCCACCGAGACCACCCGGTCCCCAGCGGGTGAAGAGGTACAGATGCCCCCGACCGCAGCTCCCCGCGTAGGTTCCCCCGGCCCACCACCCCAACAAGGCGCCACCCGCCCCCCGCTCCCCCTCCCCCGACGGCACAGCCCGGGTGAGTCGGCGCCGGCCGCGGGAGACCCGACCACCCGACCGCACGACGCGGAGCCGGCGCAGCCCGAGGAGAGCGGCGGCGCGTGGGCGCTGGTGAAGGCGGCCCAGGACGGCGACATGGTCGCCTTCGGCGACCTGTTCGACCGCTACTACGACGTCGTCTTCCGCTACGTGCTCTTCCGCACCAACGACCGGACCCTGGCCGAGGACCTGACCCAGGAGACGTTCGTCCGTGCCCTGCGCCGCATCTCGTCGGTCAGCTACCAGGGGCGGGACATCGGTGCGTGGTTCGTCACGATCGCCCGGAACCTGATCTTCGACCACGTGAAGTCCAGCCGGTACCGGCTGGAGCAGACGACCAACGAGATCATCGAGCTCTCACCGAGCACGGGCGGCCCCGAGCAGCAGGTGCTCGACGGCGCCACCAACGACGAGCTGCTCCGCTGCGTCCGGAAGCTCAACCCCGACCAGCAGGAATGCATCCAGCTCCGCTTCCTGCAAGGCCTGTCCGTGGCCGAAACGGCCGAGATCATGGACCGCAACGAGGGTGCCGTCAAGGCCCTTCAACACCGAGCGGTCCGACGGCTCGCCCAGCTGCTCCCGGAGGGGCTCCGATGATCCGCAGCCATATCGCAGCTACCGACCGTCGCGTTACAGGTGCGGCGAATGAACGACTCAATGCGGTGAACGGTCTTGGACCCGTAACCCCCTGCCCGCCCGCTCGTTGTAGAGCTGAACGCCGCGCCGCGCACGCCCGCGGCACGGGTACTGACAGCGCAGGGATGCAGTGAGGACGGCCAACATGCCCGCCGGACAGGGCAAGGACGCAGAGCGGTTCGCCGCCGCCGTGGAGTCGGGGACACCCCTCGGCGCCGCGGGCGACGCCGATCTCGCGCGGGAACTCGAGATCGTGGCCATGCTGCGGTCGCGGGGTGCGGAGTTCGCGCCGGACGCCGAGACGAAGGCCCGCGCCAAGCAACGCCTCATGGCCGTGCTCGCGGCGGAGCAGGGCGGTCCGCGGCAGGTGCCGCGACCCGTGGCCGCACCGGCCGGGGCCGCCGAGCTGACCGCACCCCTCGGCCGCCTGGCCGAGCACGCGGACGTGGACCCCGCCGCCGAGACCGCGCTGATGGAGCCGGTCACCGCCGAGTCCGGGGCCGACTCCGACGACGACCAGGGCACCGTGGCCGAGCCGATCCCGCTCCACGGCGGCGGCCGGGCGGGCCGCAAGGCCCGGCACAGCCTCGGCGGCCGCGCCAGGCGCCCCGCCGCGCCCGGGCTGCGGGGACGCGTGGTGTTCGTCGGCGCGGCGGCAGCCGCTGCGCTGCTCGCGATCGCCAGCGGCGGCGTCCTCGCCAGCAGCAACGCGCTGCCGGGCGACACCCTCTACCCGGTCAAGCGCGTGGCGGAGTCCGCGGGCCTCGCCCTCACCTTCGACGACGCCGACCGGGCGCGCCGCCACCTCGAGCTCGCCGCGACCCGGCTCTCCGAGGTGGAGCAGCTCGCCCACAGCACGCAGTCCCCGCCCGCGCCCGAGGTGTACACCGAGGCGATGGACGACTTCGACACGGCCACCAACGAGGGCTCCCAGCTGCTGCTCTCCGCCGCCGAGGCGGACAAGGGCAGCACCGCGGCCGACGACCTGCACAAGTGGGCCGCCGAGCAGTCCGACCGGCTGGCCGAGCTGGAGCCCGCCCTGCCCGCCGCGGATGCCGACGAGTCGAAGGAGCTCCTGGACCGGCTGCTCGGCCAGACCTCAGGGCTCGAGGCCGACGACGAGAACGCCTCGCGCGACGGCGGCGACGAGGACTCCAAGAAGTCGGACTCCGAGGACGCCACCGGCGACGCCACCTCCACCCCGGACAAGAAGGACTCGGCGGACGCGAGCGAGACCGACGAGCCGTCGCGCAAGTCCGACTCGACGACGGACCGCACGAAGCCGCAGCTGCTGCCCGACCTCGTCCCCGACAAGACCAAGGGCGGGGACGACGAGTCGACCGGCACGGCGACCGAGGACGAGGGCAGCACCTCGAAGTCGGAGAAGGAGTCCGGCGACGACGGTGACGGCAACGTGTCCGTGCCGTTGCCGCTGCTGCCTCCGGTCAAGCTGCCACCTCTGGTGCCGGGCATGCCCGGGATCACCATCGGTTGAGTCGCGACGACTCGAAGGCCGCCGCGGGCACGCGTCCCGCGGCGGTTTTCGCGTTGCACGTGGTGTCACGGTCGGCGATCCGCCGGTCACCGAACCGGCCTCGTCCGTCCGTCCGGCGACAGTAGGCTGGGACCAAGTGACCCACGGAGGCCCGTAGGTGGTTGAAGAAGAACCTCGCGAACCGCTGTCTCCCATCGGCACCGGCGAGCTGAGTGGAGCCACCGAGACGCCGGGTGTCGTCGATTCCGCCACCGCATCCGACCCGGCGGTCCGCGCCGGTGAGGCAGCCGCGGCAGCCGCTGTGGCCGCCGGCGACAGCGGCCCGGCCGACGTCCCGCTCACCGATCTCACCGCGGCCGCGTTCTTCGACGTCGACAACACGATGATGGTCGGCGCGTCGATCTTCCACTTCGCCCGCGGCCTCGCCGCCAGGAAATTCTTCACCACGGCCGATTTGATCGGCTTCGCGTGGCAGCAGCTGAAGTTCCGCATCGGCGGCCGGGAGACCACGTACTCCACCACCACCGGGCGCGATACCGCCCTCTCGTTCGTCGCCGGACGCCCGGTGGCGGAGATCACCGCGCTCGGTGAGGAGATCTACGACGAGCTGATGGCCGACCGGATCTGGGCGGGCACGCGCGCCCTCGCCCAGATGCACCTGGACGCGGGCCAGCGCGTCTGGCTCGTCACCGCCACCCCCGTCGAGCTGGCCCTCATCATCGCCCGCAGGCTCGGGCTCACCGGCGCGCTCGGCACGGTCGCGGAGAGCGTCGACGGGCTCTACACCGGCCGGCTGGTCGGCGAGATCCTCCACGGGCCGGCGAAGGCGCACGCCGTGCGGGCGCTGGCGGTCACCGAGGGACTGGACCTGCGCCGCTGCACGGCCTACTCCGACTCCGTGAACGACGTGCCGATGCTCTCCGCCGTCGGCACCGCGGTCGCCGTCAACCCCGACTCCGAGCTGCGGGACATCGCGAAGGAGCGGGGGTGGCAGGTCCGCGACTTCCGCACGGGCCGCAAGGCGGCCAAGATCGGCATGCACTCGGCGCTCGGCGCGGGTGCCATCGCAGGCGCCGTCGCGGCGGGGATGGCCGCACGCCGACGCTGACCGGTCGGGCGTCCACGATGATTTCCGGCCCCGCGGGCGGTCCTACCTGCGACCCCGCCGACGGAGGACCCATGTTGATCATCGCAGGCTGGCTGCGCGTCGACCCGAGCGCCCGCACCGACTACCTCGACGCGTGCGCCGCCGTCGTCGCACAGGCCCGGTCCGCACCCGGTTGCCTCGACTTCGCTCTCACCGCCGACCTGCTCGACCCCGGGCGCATCGACGTCTACGAGCGCTGGGAGTCCGACGAACAGCTGCTCGCCTTCCGCGGCAGCGGGCCGGACGACACGCAAACCGAACGGATCCGCGACGCCGACGTGCGCAGGTACCGCATCTCGGCGGTGGAGCCGGCCTGAGCCGTCACGCGCGCGGGCTAGCCGAAGAACGCGCTCCGGCGCTGGCTGAGCAGCCGGTAGAGGGTGTGCTGGATCGTCTCGCGCACCTGGTCGGTGAGGTTGAAGACCGTCATCGGGTCGTCCGCCTCTGCCGGGTCGATCGAGTCGGTGCGGATCGGCTCGCCGAACTCGATGTACCACTTCGACGGCAGCGGAACGAGCCCGAGCGGCCCGAACAGCGGGAACAGCGGGGTGATCGGGAAGTACGGCGCCCCGAACAGCCGCGCGAGCGGCTTGATGTCGCCGATCTTCGGATAGATCTCCTCCGCACCGACGATGGCGCACGGGATGATCGGTACCCCGCAGCGCAGGGCGGCCGAGACGAAGCCGCCGCGGCCGAACCGCTGCAGCTTGTACCGGTCCCGGAACGGCTTGCCGATCCCCTTGAACCCCTCCGGCCACACCCCCACGAGCTCGCCGGACGACATGAGCCGTTCCGCGTCCGGCGTGCACGCGAGGGTGCTGCCCTGCTTGCGCGCGAGCGCCCCCACCACGGGGAGCTGGAACATCAGGTCGGCCCCGAGCATCCGCAGGTGGCGCTGGGCCGGGTGGTCGTCGTGCAGTGCGACGGCCGTCATCAGCGAGTCCAGCGGGAGCGTGCCCGAGTGGTTGGCCACCACCAGCGCACCACCGACGTCCGGCACGTGGTCCATGCCGATCGTCTCCACCCGGAACCAGCTGCGGTACAGCGGTCGCAGCGCGGGCAGGATGACGTGCTCGGTGAGGTCGAGGTCGAACCCGAACTCGTCGACGGCGTAGTCGCCCTCCAGCCGCCTGCGCAGGAACGCGAGCGACTCGGCCAGCGCCTCCTCCCACTGGGACGGGCCCGCGTCCGCTGCTTCGGCCGCCGGCGGCACCTCGTCGGTATCGCCCCACATCCGGCGGCGGTCGTCGGCGTGCAGTGGGATCACCCGGGCTTCGGTCATCGCAGTTCGCTCCTCCTCGGCGCGAGGGCGGCCGAGGGGGCCGTGCGCGGCGCGGCGGCGGGGCGTCATCGCAGCATCCTCATCCCTGGTCTCATCGCTGCATGGTCATCGCTGCATGCGGCACCGTCATCGCAGTGCCCTCGCGGCCGCGAGCACGCCGCGCTCCAGCGTGGCGAACCGCTCGGGGTCCACCACGGGACGCAGCCCGCGCCCGCGGACGTAGTCGTCGAAGGCCTGAACCGTGGTCCAGCGTGGGGTGAAGCCGAATTGGCGGCGCAGCCGGCGGTTGTCCACCACGCGGCCGAAGTTGAGCAGCCGCATCTGCTCGGGTGAGAAGTCGACGAGCCGGGCCCCGCGGAACAACCTGCCCACCGGGCCCACGATCGGGCTCGGTACCGGGATCGGCACCCGGCCCGCCCTGCGGATCGCCTGCGAGAGCAGCAGCACGCCGTCGGCGGCGACGTTGAAGACGCCCGGGATGTCCTCGCTCGCGGCGCGCTCGAGCACCGCGAGCCCGTCCTCCTCGTGCAACAGCTGCACGCGAGCGTCGTAGCCGAGCACGATCGGTACGGCGGGCAGCGCGAAGTACCGGGTGAACACGGTGTCGATGCGCGGCCCGATGAAGTTCGAGAACCGCAGCGTGGTGACGGACACGTCGGGGCGCCTGCGCGCGAAGCCGCGCAGGTAGCCCTCGATCTCGACCGCGTCCTTGGCGTACCCGCCCGACGGCAGGTCCTTGGGCGTCATGGTCTCGTCGAACAACGCCGGGTCGCGCGAGCTCGACCCGTACACGGCGGTGGTGGACTTGAGCACCATGCGCCGCACCGACGGCGCCTTCTGGCAGGCCGCGAGCAGCTGCATCGTGCCGATCACGTTCATCTCCTTCATTGCCACCCGGCCCCCGGACGAGCCGGGGTTGGCGGAGAGCGATGCGTGGACGACGGTGTCGACCGAGGCGGTGGAGATGACCTTCGAGATCAGCGGGTTGCGGATGTCGGCGCGGACGAACTCGGCACGGCCCATCCTGCGGAGCAGATCTCGCGGGGGCGGCACGGTGTCCACCCCGAGCACCCGGTCGATGTCCGGGTTCTGCGCGAGTCGGGCGGCGAGATGACCACCGAGGAACCGACTGACCCCGGTGACGAGCACGACGGATGGCGGCACGGCCCTACCCCAGGAACGCAATCGGATGCGGCGAGTGACCGATGGTAGACCGCCCGCGGCGGGAGTGCGGCTATGACCTCACCGGAGTGAGCGGACGCACCGCAGGTAAACGCAGTCCCGGGCGGGCCGTCCGGCCACGCCCGGGATGCGGTGTCACTTGCCGAGCTTGCGCCGCTGGACGCGGGTCCTGCGGAGGAGCTTGCGGTGCTTCTTCTTCGACATCCGCTTGCGGCGCTTCTTGATGACGGAGCCCATACGTGGCGGCCCTTCCTGTCGGGACGCGGCCCGGGGCGGGCCACTGATCGTGCGGTGGAGGTGCGGCCGGCCGGGCGCAGCGCGACGGGCGTGCGCGGCCGGGCGATGACCGGGGGCCCACTCTACCCGGGGGTTCTCCGCGCGAGCCGACCCGCCCGAACGATGCGTAGGGCACGCTCGTACGCACTGTCGGACGGGAGTGCCGCTCGTCCCGGTCAGCCGGCGTCGAAGTAGGCGCTGCGGAGGTACTCCTCCACCGCGTTCTTGGGCACGCGGAACGAGCGCCCGACCCGAGCGGCGGGCAGGTCCCCGCCGTGCACGAGGCGGTACACGGTCATCTTCGACACCCGCATCATGGCCGCGACCTCGGCGACCGTCAGGAACTGCACCTGCGCGAGGTGTATCTCCGAAGGCTCGGACGGCATCCGATCACCGCTTTCGTGGTCGCACCGGCCGCCCGGGCTCCTGTGGCCGGGACGGCGACGATGTTCCGGATGAGCTTAGCGGTGCGGATGTGACGGGATCGAGGGGAGTGCTGCGCAGGAGAGTGGCCCGAAGCGGCGCGTCCGGGTGATTCGACTGGCCCGTCCGGGGCAGCCGCCCTCAGTGGGCCGCTCTGCCCAGCTCCACGGAGCGATCCCGGGCCGCTTCGATCGCCGCGATCAGGGCCGCCCGAACGCCGTGCCGCTCGAGCTCGCGGATGGCCGCGATCGTGGTGCCCGCGGGCGAGGTGACCGCCTCGCGCAGGATCACCGGGTGGTCGCTCGACTCCCGCAGCATCATCGCCGCGCCGAAGGCCGACTGCACGATGAGGTCGGCTGCGACGGCGCGCGGCAGGCCGAGCAGTATCCCGGCGTCGATCATCGCCTCGACGAGGAAGAAGAAGTACGCGGGCCCGGATCCGGACAGGGCTGTCACCGCGTCCTGCTGCGACTCCGGCACCCGGACGACCCGCCCCACCGACGAGAGCATCTTCTCCACGGCGGTCAGCTGCTCGTCGGTGGCGTGGGTGCCCGGCGAGATCGCGCTCATCGCCTCACCCACCAGCATCGGCGTGTTGGGCATCACCCGTACGACGGGGGTACCGGCCGGGAGGGCGCCCTCGAACAGGGCCGTCGGGAGGCCCGCGCAGAGCGACACCACGAGGGTGCCGGGGCGCAGCACCGGCCCGAGCTCGGCGAGGACCGGTGTGATGTCCTGCGGCTTGACGGCCACCACCACCATGTCCGAGCGCCGCGCCGCCGTCGCCACGTCGACCGCGTCGACCCCGAGCCGGGCGGTCAGCTCGGCGGCCCGCTCCGGGTGCCGTTCGGTGAACACGAGGTCGTCGGCGGCGCGCCCGCCGGCGAGCAGCCCGGACAGCAGGGCCTCACCGATCTTCCCCGCCCCGAGCACAGCGATCCGTGTCATGGATCGGAACGGTAGTCGCCCCCTCAGTGCGAGAGCGGGGACAGGGCCAGCTGGCGGGCCTGGCAGACGAGCCGGCCGGCCGCGTCGACCACGGTGACGTCCTCGTCGAACCAGTCACCCGCCACCGCGGTCGACCGCGCCTCGATCCGCAGCCAGCCCGGCGCCGGGCGCCCGCGCAGCAGGGCTGTCAGCTGCACGGTGGGGGCCCAGCCGATGCGGCCGCCGAGGTTGAACACGGTGGGCGCCAGTATGTCGCCGGCGAGGAGGGCGAACAGGACGTCGGTGGGCTCGCCCGATGGGCGGGCCCAACCACGCAGCACCGGTGGCCCCTGCTCCCCCCGCGCGAAGGCGAACGTGGACGGGTCGTAGCGCAGCTCGCAGGCGTTCGCGACGCCGAGGGCGACGCCCTGTGAGCGCGGGTCGGTCGCGTCGGGCTCAGGCTCTGCCGGCATGTCCGGCAGGTCGCTCCACCGCACGCCGTCGTCGGGGAGTCGCCCGGCCGTGAGCGTCGCGGCGAGCACGAGCCGATCGTCCTGCCGCATCCGCACCGACACCACCGACACCGTCCGGCCACGCTTGAGCACCTCGGTGTCCAGCTCCACCGCTCCGGGGTCGGGCGCACGGAGGTAGTCGGCGGAGACGGCGAGCGGGTCCGGCGCCGCACCCGGCGCCTCGGCCTCGATGCGGGCCAGCCCCGCGCGGGCGAGCAGCACCATCAACAGACCGCCGTGTGCCTTCGACCCGACCGTGAAGCGGGTGCCCAGCTCGGCCGCGAAACGGCCACCGCCGAGCGCGGTCAGCCCGATCGCGTCGCGGAACGGCGTGTCGGCGTCGGTGGTCGCGGCGGATTGGCGCACACGACAGACGTATCACCCGGCCCGCCCGCGCGCGCGGCGAGTGTGATCGGCGTCTACCGGACGGGGAGCGGGGCAGGGCGGGCCGTGGGCTGCAGGTGCAGCCGCGCGAACAGCAACGACTCGGCGAGCAACGCTGCGCGCTCGGGCCGGGTGCGGCAGCGCCGCGTGCTGACCTCGACCACGACGACGCCCGCGAAACCGGACGCCGTGAGCCGCTCGCAGACCTCGGCGCACGGCTGGCCGCCGCGCCCCGGGACGAGGTGCTCGTCGCGTGGTGCGCCGCTGCCGTCGGCGAGGTGGACGTGCGTGAGCTCCGCGCCCATGCGGTCGAGCATGGCGAGCGCGTCCACCCCGGAGGCCGCGGTGTGCGAGAGGTCGAGCGTGTAGTGCGCGTGACCGACCTCGGTGGGGTCGAACCCGGGGCTGTACGGCACGGTGCGCACCCCGGATCGCGTGATCGGGAACATGTTCTCCACGGCGAGCGCGACCCCCGCGTGCTCACCCGCCCGCGCGACCTCGTCGGAGAACTGCGCGGCGTACCGCCGCTGCCATCGGAACGGCGGGTGCAGGACGACCGTGCGACAGCCGAGCGTTCCTGCAGCCGCCACGGAGCGCCGGATGCGGTCGATCGGTTCGGGGCTCCACACCCGCTGCGTGACGGCGAGGCACGGCGCGTGCACGGCCAGCACCGGGATTCCGAACCGCTCCGCGAGCCGGGCGACCGCGGCGACGTCCTGGCTGATCGGGTCGGTCCAGACCATCAGCTCGACGCCGTCGTACCCGAGCTCGGCGGCGAGCTCGAACGCCACCCGGGCCGACTCGGGGTAGACCGAGCCGGTGGAGAGTGCGACCGGCGGAGCCGGCGACCGCCCGGGCGGCATCGCGGTCATCTCCCGAGCAACACGAGGATGGCCGGGGAGACGGTGAGGAGCAGGCCCACGAGCACGGCGAACAGCGTGGTGCGCAGGTCGCTGCTGCGCAGCAACGCCCGGACGACCACGACGAGGCCGACGGTGACGAGCACCGCGGCGGCCAGCGCCACCACGGGCAGGTCGCGCCAGAGGAAGCGGAACCCGACCCACAGCGCGGCACCACCGATCGCACCCGCGATCCACTGCGCGATCACGGCGGCCCACGCGGGGCCCCCGGCACCCTCCTCCTGCTCCTCGGTCTGGGCGGAGCGGCGCCGGACCGGAGCGTCGTCGTCGTCGCCTGCGGCGAAGATGCCGGTGGGCTCCTCGCCCACCCCGTTGCGGTCCAGCCCGGCCGGGTAGTCGGCCCGGTAGTAGTCGTCGTCCTCGTCGTCCTCGTCGTCGAACGACATCGGCGTCGCGGCCTGCGTGGGCGGGCCGCCGTCGTCGCCGCGGCGCCTGCCCTCCGTGCGGTTGCGGTGCCACGCCTCCGCTCCAGCGGGCGGCGCACCGACCATCGTGGACGGGCCATCCGGCTCGAGCTCGTCGTCCGGCCCGGGCGGGCGGCGCCTGCCCTGGACGCGGGCCTGGTGCCAGTCCTCCGCGCCGACCGGCGCCGCGCCGACCATCGTGGACGGGCCTGCGTCGTCGTCGAGATCGTCCGGCTCCGGCTCCGGGCGCCTGCGCTGCTGGATCCGGCTGGTGGCGGCCGGATCGACGGACCTGCGGCCGCGGACGTGCGGCATCTGCTCGGTGGGGATCTGCTCGTCCTGCGGCACGACGGGCGCGGCGTCGGGCTCCGGCTCCCAGGACCGCGCTGCCCGGGAACGGGGGTCACGCCCGTTGGGCGGGGCTTCGGCGGGGCGGGGATCCCAGGCCGGGGCCTCCCGCTCCCGCGTGCGGCGTGGCGGCTCCTCCGCGGCCTCCCACGACGGGGCGGCGGCCTCGCGGGCTTCCCAGGGCGCCTCCCGCTCCTCCGCGGCCCGCCGCGCACGGCGCGGCGGCGCCTCCCGCGGCTCCGGGTCGGCGTAGCGCGGCTCGGCGTACCGGGGATCCGGCTCGGCGTAGCGCGATTCGGGCTCGGCGTACCGCGGCTCCGGCTCGGCGTAGCGGGGCTCCGGCTCGGCGTAGCGGGCGTCGCGCGGCGGGGCGGGGTCCCACTGCTCCTGCGCCGGTCGCGCGTCCCGACCCGGCGCGTCGCGACGCCCCGCGTCCCACGCGCCCTGGTCGTCCCACTGCCCGCCGTCCCAGCGCTCGGACGCCCAGTCGTCGGACCCCGGCTCGTCGGCACCCCACGGATCGGCCGCCCGCGGAGCGGACGCCCTCCGCTCGGGCGGCTGCTGTTCGGCGGCCCACTCGGGCTCACCGCCCGCCCGGCGCCTGCCTCCGGCCTCCCGCTGGACCGGCGGTGGCGGTGGCGCGGGGTCCGGCGCGGTCCGGCGGGGCTCCCGGGGTGGCGCCGCGGGCCAGTCCGACGGCTCGGCGGCAGGAGGGGCGTAGCCCTCTTCGTCCGGCTCGTCGGCGTCCCGCCGGCGCCGCCGACGACCGCCGGACACGTTGCCGTCGCCGTGTGCGGCGAGCAGCTCGGCGACTGTGCGCTGACGTGGGTGGTCGGTCTCGGAGCTCATCCAGTACACCGTGCCTCGTACGTCGTCAAGCGTCCAAGCCGTTCTGGCGCGTCCTGCGCCGAGCGGTCGATCTGGGCCGTTCCATCGAGCGTATCGAGCCTTCTCAGGATTACTCCTTCCCGCAGGGCCCACGGGCAGATCTCGAGCTGCGGCACCCGCAGGGCCCGCATCGCGGCCTCCGCGACGAGCGCGCCGGCGGCCAGCTGGTGGGCCCGGCTCGTGCTCACGCCCTCCAGCTCGGCGAGATCACCCGAAGACATGCGGGTGACGAACGCCGCCAGCTGCCGGAGGCCGACGTCGGTGAGGGTGCGCCGGGCGCGCGGCCCGGCGCTCGACGGTGCCGCACCGGTGAGGCGGGCGAGGGAGCGGAACGTCTTCGACGTGCCGACGGCGAGGTCGGGCGTGCCCGCGCGGCGCAGCGCGCGGCCCACCGGCGCCAGCTCGGCGTCGAGGTGCTCGCGCAGCTCCTCGATCTCGCTGCGCCGCGGGGGGTCGGAGCTGAAGCGCTCGCGGGTGAGCCGGGCCGCGCCGAGCGGCAGCGACGCCGCGACGGCCGGTTGTTCGTCGAGGCCCGCGGCCAGTTCGAGCGAACCGCCCCCGATGTCGAGCACGAGCAGCTGCCCGGCCGACCACCCGTACCAGCGCCGGACCGCAAGGAACGTGTAGCGCGCCTCGTCCTCGCCGGGTAGCACCTCGAGTGCGACGCCGGTGCGCGCCCGCACGCGCTCCAGCACGGCCGCCGAGTTGGTGGCGTCGCGCAGCGCCGATGTGGCGAACGCGAGCAGGTCGTCGCACCCCGCGGCGGCTGCGGCCGCGCCACCCCGTTCGACGGCCCGGACGAGTGCGTCGGAACCGGCGACGGTGAGCGCGCCGCTGGGGTCGAGGTGCTCGGTGAGCCGCAGCTCGGTCTTGTCCGACGTCATCGGGGTGGGGTGGCCACCGCGATGAGCGTCCACCACGAGCAGGTGGACGGTGTTGGAACCGACGTCGAGCACACCGAGGCGCACGGGTTCAGGCTACTGCGCTCACGTGACGCTCTTGTGACCTAGCCGGTTGTGACTTGCAGCAGGACCGTGCTGACCTGCACGGATAGTGGAGTTGTCCACATTCCAACACAGTTGTCCACAGGCTCGGGGCGATCGCGTCCGCGCCGGTGCGAAGTCTGGGACGATTGCCGCATGGCCGGGGACGAGGAGCTCGAGCGCACGGTGCGGAAGCTGGCGATCGAGCACGCCGAGACGCGCTGGCTCGCGCTCCGCCTCGACGACGATGTCAAGGAGATCCGGCAGGACCTCCGGACCATGCGCGCGGAGCAGAACGAGCGGTTCGACGTGATCGACGGCCGGCTCAACTCCATCGACGGCGGACTCCAAGCCCACGACGGGCGATTCGACTCCACGGATGCCGTCCTCCGGTCCCTGCACCAGATGGTCGGCCAGGTGCTGGAGCGGCTGCCCGAAGAGCCGCAGAGCTGACAGACGGGCATTTCGGACGAATCGCAGGCACCCTGGAGGCATGCGCTTCCACCTCCGCAAGACGGTGCGGCTCGGCCCCGTCCGCATCCACCTCACCGAGCGCGGGTTCGGCTCGTGGGGGCTGCGGGTCGGGCGGTGGTCGTGGAACGCGCGCACGCGCCGCCACACCATCGACACGCCCGGCCTCGGCTACCTGCGCTCCCGCGGCCGCCGCCGGTAGCGGGGCAGGCAGAACCCGAAGCCCGGCGCGGCTGTCGTCCACGTCGCTGCTCGCCCGATCACGCGTCGCCCGGGCGCTACGACTCGAACTTGTACCCGAGCCCGCGCACGGTCACGAGGTGGCGCGGGGCGGACGGGTCGGCCTCGACCTTCGAACGCAGGCGCTTGACGTGCACGTCGAGCGTCTTCGTGTCGCCCACGTAGTCGGCGCCCCAGACGCGGTCGATCAGCTGCCCGCGCGTCAGCACGCGACCGACGTTGCGCAGCAGGTACTCCAGCAGGTCGAACTCCTTGAGCGGCAGCGCGACATCAGCGCCGTTCACCGACACGACGTGCCGCTCGACGTCCATCCGGACCGGGCCCGCCTCGAGCACACCGGGCTGGCCGTCGGTCTCCGCGCCCGCCTCGCCGCCACGACGCAGCACGGCGCGGACGCGCGCGATCAGCTCGCGCGCCGAGTACGGCTTGGTCACGTAGTCGTCGGCACCCAGCTCGAGGCCGACGACCTTGTCGATCTCGCTGTCCCGGGCCGTCACCATGATCACCGGGACGGCGGAGCGGGTGCGCAGGGCCTTGCAGACGTCGGTGCCGCTCATCCCGGGGAGCATGAGGTCGAGCAGCACGATGTCGGCGCCGTTGCGGTCGAACTCCTCGAGCGCGTCCTGCCCGGTGCCGGCGACGGCCGTGGTGAAGCCTTCCTTGCGGAGCAGGAAGGCGAGCGGGTCGGCGAAGGACTCCTCGTCCTCGACGATGAGCACCCTGGTCATGGATCTCCTCACCTCACCCGACGCGGTCGGGTACATCGACGGGCTGGCTCGTGGGGGCGGCCCGCCCCTGGTCGGACGCTGCGGCCGGTGCGGGCTCAGCGGGGTCGGTGCCCGGCTCGACGTGCCCGGGCAGGCGCATCGTGAACGTCGAGCCGGTGCCCGGGCTGCTCCACAGCCTCACCTCACCGCCGTGGTTCGCGAGCACGTGCTTGACGATCGCCAGGCCGAGGCCGGTGCCGCCAGTGGCGCGGGAACGGGCCGGGTCGACGCGGAAGAAGCGCTCGAACACGCGCTTCTGGTGCTCGGGCGCGATGCCGATGCCCCGGTCGGTGACGGCGATCTCCACCCAGCTGCCGCAGCGCCGGCGCGAGACCGACACCGCCGAGTCGGCGGGCGAGTAGGCGATGGCGTTCTCGACGAGGTTGGACAGTGCGGTGACCAGCAGCGTCAGGTCCCCGTCGACCTCGAGGCCGGTGGGCCGGTCGACGATGATCTCGATGCCGGCCGACTCCGCCGACAGCCGGGACCGGGCCAGCGCTTCCTGCACGACCTCGTCGACCTCGACGACCTGCAGCTCCGGGAGCCGCTCGGCGCCGGTGAGCCGGGAGAGCGCGATCAGCTCGGTGACGAGGTTGCCCAGCCGGGTGGCCTCGTTGAGGATCTTCGTGCCGAACCGGCGGACCTCGGTCGGGTCGTCGGCGGCGTCGAGCACGGCCTCCGCGAGCAGCCCCATGGCGCCCACGGGCGTCTTGAGCTCGTGGCTGACGTTCGCCACGAAGTCGCGCCGGGTGGCCTCCAGCCGTACGGCCTCGGACGTGTCGGCCGCCTCGACCATGCTGTAGCCGCCGCCCAGCGGGCGCACGTGGGCGAGCACGGCCGCGGGCTGACGGCCGCGGTGGTCGAGCGGGGAGAGGTCGACGTCCACGGTGCTGCCACCGTGGAGCACCTGCTGGCTCGCCGTGGCCGCGCGCGCGTCCGGGAGGCCGCCGCGCACCACGCCGAGCTCGGCCGCGCGGGGGTTGTGCAGCACCACGTCGCCCGCACTGTCGAGCACGGCGAGACCCTCGTCGGTGGAGCGGAAGACGCGCTCCAACAGGTCGGCGAACGGTGGGCCGGGCGCGGGTTCGGCCGGCGCCGGGATGGGCTCCTCCCGCCGGCGCCCCCAGCGGAGCCCGAGCAGGAGGCCGAGCACGAGCGCACCGGCCGCGATCGCCACGCAGAGCAGCGCGTCCACGAGCGCATGGTAGGCAGGCCGACCACCGGTAAGGCCAGCTCGAGAGGCCCGTGGTGACGCGCATGACGTCGCGGGACGACTGAATTCCCCCGCCGTTCATGCTCAGTTCACTCTGGCGGTGTCAGCGGCCTTGCGCCGCCACCGCCGCCGCGGCGGCGACCGCTGCCTCCGGGTCGAGGTACTCGCCGCCCGGCACCGTCGGCCGCAGCTCGTCGTCCAGCTCGTAGCGCAGCGGGATGCCGGTGGGGATGTTCAGGCCGACGATGTCCTCGTCGGAGATCCCGTCGAGGTGCTTCACCAGCGCGCGCAGCGAGTTGCCGTGCGCGGCGAGCAGCACGACCTTCCCGGAGCGCAGGTCGGGCACGATGGCCGACTCCCAGTACGGTAGGAACCGCGCGACGACGTCGGCGAGGCACTCCGTGCGCGGCACCTCACCGGCCGCGTACCGGGGGTCGCCCTCCTGGTCGAACTCGGACCCGGCCTCGATCGGCGGCGGCGGCACGTCGTACGAGCGGCGCCACTCCATGAACTGCGCCTCGCCGAACTGCTCGAGCGTCTGCTTCTTGTCCTTGCCCTGCAGCGCGCCGTAGTGCCGCTCGTTGAGCCGCCAGTCCCGCCGGACCGGGATCCAGTGCCGGTCGCACGCGTCGAGCGCGAGGTTCGCGGTGGAGATCGCGCGCCGGAGCACCGACGTGTGCACGACGTCGGGCAGCAGGCCGGCCTCGCGCATCAGCTCGCCGCCGCGGCGGGCCTCCCGCTCGCCCGTCCCGGACAGCGGCACGTCCACCCACCCGGTGAACAGGTTCTCCGCGTTCCACACGCTCTGCCCGTGCCGCAGCAGCACCAGTGTTCCCATGCGCCCAACTCTGCCAGGCGGGGCGTGGCCGACGGATGGCCGCGTCAGATGCGCACCGTCAGGCTGCGCAGGGACGTCTCGAACACCGGCCCGTAGCCGTCCCAGGTGTCGACGAGCGCGGTCGCGGTGACCACGACGGTCTCGGCTCCGCCCTGGACGGCCATCAGCTGGAGGTTGCGCAGCGCGAGACCGGCCCCGGGGTCGTGGTAGGTGCCGCCGAGCAGGTGCGCGGGCGCGCCGTCGGGCAGCGTGACGGGCTCGTCCGCGGTGGGCAGGTAGTCCGCCAGTGCGCGCACCTCCTCCCGCGCGCCGGCGAGGATCCCGGGAAGGTCACCGGTCGACGGCACGACGATCACGTTGATGTTGGCGCGGAACCGCCCGCCGGGCGTCTCCGATACCAGCGGGTCGGCGAAGATCACGGCGGTCTTCTGCGCCCCGCTCGTGTCCACCGTCCAGCCCGGGGGTGGGACGACGTCGAAGCGGCCCAGGCCGTCGTGGAACGCGGCGCCGGGCGGGCGCGGCGCCGGGGTGGGGCGGGCGACCGCCGCGGGATCCGCGGCCGGCACGCCGGACACCGCGACGGTGCACCCGGCCGTGCTCACGGCACCGGCGAGCACGGCCGCGATGCCGATCACCCGGACGCCCATTCCGTCTCCCTCGAGAGGCCTCCGCGCTCAGCCTGGCAGGACGTCGCGCGGGTCGCCGCCGGGGACACCCAGTCCGCTGAGCACCGCTCGGGTGATCTCGCGCAGCTGACCCACCTGCTCCGGGGTCAGCCGGTCGAACAGGTGCCTGCGCACCGTGCGCACGTGCCCCGGCGCTGCGGCGGCGAGTGCGGCGAAGCCCTCCTCCGTGAGCTGCGCGAACGTGCTGCGCCGGTCCTCCGGACACGGCTTGCGCCGCACCCAGCCCTTGCACTCCAGCCGGGCGACCGCGTGCGAGAGCCTGCTCTGCGAGCTCTGGGTGATGGCCGCGAGCTCGCTCATGCGCAGGCTGCGGTCCGGGGACTCGGAGAGCATGGCCAGGATCTGGTAGTAGGCGTGCGGCATCCCGGCATCGCGCTGGAGCTGGCGGTCCAGCGCTCCCTCCAGGAGTGTGGTGGCCGCGACGTAGGAGAGCCACGTCTCCAGCTCGTCGGGTTCCAGCCACCGGGTCTCGTCACCGCCCACCAGCCGAGGATACCCGAAACTTGAACATTCATGAGTCGATGTCTACTATACGATTGAATGCTCAACCATTGGAGGGGCCATGCCCGTTCAGCGGCTCAACCACGCCGTCCTGTACGTGCGCGACGTCGACCGCAGCGTCGCCTTCTACACCGAGGCGATGGGCTTCCGCGTCGTCCACTCGATGCCGGGCCGCGGGGCGTTCCTGCAGGCGGCCGGCTCCACGAACGACCACGACCTCGCCCTCTTCGCGATCGGTGCCGAAGCAGGCGACTCCGCGGCGGGGCGCTCGACGGTCGGGCTCTACCACCTCGCCTGGGAGGTCGACACGCTCGCCGAGCTCAGGCGCATCGCCGGTGTCCTGCGCGAGCACGGCGCGCTCGTCGGCGCCTCCGACCACGGCACGACGAAGGCGCTGTACGCCCACGACCCGGACGGCCTCGAGTTCGAGGTGTGCTGGCTGGTGCCGGCCGACCGGATCGGCTCCGACGTGGGGATGAAGACCGTTCCGCTCGACCTCGAGGCGGCGATCGCCGAGTACGGCGAGCGGACTCGCGGCGGCGTCGGGGTCTCCGGGTAGGAGCGCTACGCGGAGATGTCCATCCGGTAGCCCTCCCGGGCCGAGAAGCTGGCCGTGATGCTGAAGCGGTCGGCCCGCACCAGCGTCTGGCGCCACTCGACGGGCCGGTCCCCGGCGCAGCCCAGCCGATCGATCGCGAACGCGGCGACGCCGTCGGGGATCGCGAGGAGCTCCCGCTCCCCCGGCCCGGGCACGACGGCCCGCACCCGCTCGCTCCCGCCCGTGACGCGCACGCCGCAGCGGGACTCGTAGACGGTGTAGAGGGCGGTGCGGCCGAAGTCGACGTCGAGCAGCGGGGCGGCCAGCCGTTCCGGCAGCCACACCCGGTCCACGGCGAGCGGCTCCGCGTCGGCGAGGCGCAACCGCTCCAGGTGCACCAGCGGCGTGGACTCCTCCAGGCCGAGCCTCGCGGCCACCACGCCGTCGGCGCGCACGTCGAGCGTGCGCACCACGCTGCGCTGCACCTGCCCGGCCGCCTCGACGGCGGAGAACAGGCTGAAGATCTCCCCGAGCGGCTGTTCGATCTCCGCGGGCTCGGCCCGCCGCGGGGTGCGCCCGCGGCCGGCGATGACCAGGCCCTCCTCGCGGAGCCTGCGCACCGCCTCGCGGACGGTGTGGCGGCTCACGCCGTACTCGGCGACGAGGGCCAGCTCGCCAGGGAAGCTGGCGGCGAACTCGTCCTGGTCGAGCCGGCGGCGCAGGTCGGCGAGCAGCTGCGCCCACAGCGGCTCGACGGCGAGTCGGTCGAGGGTGCTGGCGGTCATCGGTGGGAACTCCCGGGTCCGGTGCGGCGGCGAACGCGTCCGGCCCGCCGCGGGCCGCGGAAGTGCGACGTCAGCGGGCCGGGTGCGGACGACACCGGCGGTCGTCGACCGAGAGCTGGTCGGCCCCGATCAGGCAGACGCGGAACGCGCGCCGCTGCGGGACGAGATGACCGGCCATTCGGCCAGTGCACCAGAGCCGCCGGCGGGGAGCAACCACGTGTGGCGCATCTAGCGCGCCCCGGCCGCAGCGCGGAGGCGGTGCGAGAGCAGCTGGAGGGTCTCGCGCAGCTCGCCGATCTCGGCAGGGCTGAGTCCCGTGGCGCCGCCGACGTCGACCTGCGCCTGCGCGACCTGCGCCTCCAGGCCGCGGCCCGCCGCGGTGACCGACACCAGCACGGAGCGCTCGTCCCCGGCCTGGCGGGCGCGGGTGATCAGGCCGGCGGCCTCCAGCCGCTTCAGCAGCGGCGAGAGCGTGCCGGTCTCCAGCTGCAGCGCCTGCCCGATCCCGGTGACCGTGGACTCGCCCCGCTCCCACAGCACGAGCAGCACGAGGTACTGGGGGTAGGTGAGGTCGAGGGCGTCGAGCATCGGCCGGTAGCAGCTCGTCATCGCCCGGGACGCGGCGTAGAGCGCGAAGCACAGCTGCTCGTCGAGCGAGGTCGACCGCACCGGTCCTGCCTGCGCCATCCGCACACCGTAGGACCCCTCACGGCGGCAGCTCCAGCCGCACGACCGGGCGGGTGGCCGGCGGCCTGGCGACCTCCCGCAACCCGCGGCGTCACGGCGCACCAACGACCGGCCCCGACGACCCGGGCAGGATCGCGGCATGCAGAGACGCCGCCACGCCGGGCTGAGAACCGCGGCCGAGCTCGGCCTCGCGCACTGGTTCTTCGGCAACCTGTACGAGGAGGTGGTGCGGGTGCCGGCGCGCATCGCCGAGCAGCGGCCCACCGGCGGGCCGTTCGCGCCGGGAAGCCCGGTCCGGTACTACATCCCGGCGGCGCCGGTCACCCTCGCGACGACGCTCGCCTGCGTCGCCACCGGGTGGCACCGGCGCGCCGACCGCCCCGCCCTCACGGCCGCCGCGCTGCTGACCGCCTCGGGTGCCGCGCTGACCGGCCACCTCGTCCGATCGGTGAACCTCCGGCTGCTCGACGGGGCCGGCAGGCCCGTGGATCCGGCGGAACGGCAGCGGCTCGTCGAGCGCTGGCACCGGGTCAACCGGATCCGGCTGGTCGCGGTCGGTGCGGCGGCCGTCGCCCTCCGGGCCTGCGGCCGGACGGGCCGGAGGTAGATCGCCGGAAACCTGGTGCGCACGGCGGCGCCGGCGGCGATCCTGTCCGGATGGGCATGCTCGGGGACGTGGTGTTCGACTGCCGGCACCCCGCATCGCTCGCGCGGTTCTGGGCGGCCGCACTCGACGACCACCGCGTCGCCCCGTACGACGAGGCCGAGCTGGCGCGGCTGCGGGTGATCGGCGTCGACGACCCGGAGGACGACCCATCGGTGCTGGTCGAGCCCGTCGCGGGCAACGGGCCGAGGCTGTTCTTCACCCGGGTGCCGGAGCCGAAGACCGGGAAGAACCGCGTGCACCTCGACCTGCGTGCCGCCGACGTCGAGGCCGAAGCGCGACGGCTCGTCGGGCTCGGCGCGCGGGTGCTGGCGAAGGCCGGGGACCGGGTGGTGCTGGCCGACCCGGAGGGCGGCGAGTTCTGCGTCCAGCCGCTACGCGATCCCGCCGGTTGAGGGCACCACGCTGGGCCTGCGGCCGAGGATCTCGCGGATCTCCGCGGTGTCCTCGTCGGCGTACCGGTCGAGGGTCGCCCCGAGGTCGAGCAGATCGGCGTGGCTCGAGTACTGGCTCAGCTCGGCCACCAGCCGGTCGTCGTGCACGCCCCGGGCGCGGCCGAGCGAGCGCACCGTCACCGAGATCGAGATCCGCGCCGACACGCGCACCCGCTCCGATCGGAACGATGCGCGGGACGCCACACTGAACCGGGCCATGACCCACTGTGCGCCCGGTCACACACCGGCACAAGCGGTAGGGTGAGCCCGTGATCGCCGGAAGAGTGAGGTGGCGCGGCCCGTCCGCCTGACGGCCCTGCCCCTCCTCACGATGCGGAGCCGTCTCCGGACGGTTGCTCGGCGTACCTTCCGCCCGCCGGCCGGAGGCAGCTCCGGGAACCCGGGATCCTCCAGTGCACGACAGCTCACCTTCCGTGTCGTGGCGGGACGGCGGCGTCTCGCGGCGAGCGCGCTGGCTCACCGCCGACCACCGCCCACCGCCCACCTCCGTCCACGTCGTCGGTGACGACCTGACGGCCGACCGCGCCTGCCGGCTCGCCGCCGACGGCGCCGGCCTGCTGTGGCGCGGCGACTTCCACAACGCGTGCACCCTGCTCGACGCGATGGCGCGCCGCATCGACCGCGCCGGTGGCCGGCACCGGCCGCTGCCCCCGGCCGCCGAGTTCCACCGGCAGCGGCAGCACCGCGCCCACCGTGCCCGGCTGCTGGGCTGCCTCCTGGTCGAGTTGGGCGCCGGCCACGTGCTCGACCTGCGGCGGGCCCCGGACGTGACCGCCGCGTGCCGGGAGGTGTTCGGACCGTCGGACGGGACGGCGCTGCTCGCCCTCCGCGAGCTGATCGGCGCCCGGAGCGCTCACGAGTGGCGCCGCAGGGGGATCCCGGTCCCTGCGCTCGGCGCACGCATCCACCCGCACCACGGTGTCTTCGCGCCCACGCGCACCGACTACGTCGAGCTGGTCGCGCAGGCTCCGCTCGGCCCGGTGCGGGCGGCGTTCGACGTCGGCACCGGCACGGGTGTGCTGGCCGCGCTCCTGCTGCGCCGCGGGGCGGACACCGTGGTCGCGACCGACGTGGAGCCGCGCGCCGTAGCCTGCGCCCGGGAGAACCTGCACCGCCTCGGGTTCGCCGACCGCTCCACCGTTCTGCAGCGCAACCTGTTCCCGCCCGGCCGCGCGGACCTGGTGGTGTGCAACCCGCCCTGGATGCCCGGCACGCCGACCTCGCCGCTCGAGGCGGGGATCTACGACCGGCGGGGCACGACGCTGGCCGCGTTCGTCCGCGCGGTGCCCGACCACCTCACGCAGCCGGGGGAGGCCTGGCTCGTGGTCTCGGACCTGCCCGAGCTGCTCGGCCTGCGCGACCCCGGCGCGCTGCCGGCGCTCGTCGCGGCCGCCGGGCTGGCCGTACGGGATCGGGTCACGGCCCCGTCGTCCGTTCGGCACCTGCCGGACGACGACCCGCTCACCCCGCTGCGCAGGCGGGAGACGATCGCGCTGTGGCGCCTGGGCCGCTGACGGTCACCCGGTCTTTGCCCGCCTCCGCCCCCGGCACCAGCTGGAACGTCAGCGCCGGGAAGCCGGGCGGGACGACGTACGCCCACCACACTGGTCAGGGCTGCATCTGGACCGGTCGGGCGCATCAGCTCGCCGCCGCCTCCCGAGCGCGGAGGTCCTTGCGCAGGATCTTGCCCGACGCCGACTTCGGGATCTGGTCGATGAACTCGACCACGCGCACCTTCTTGTGCGGGGCGATCCGCTGCGCGACGAACGCCATCACCTCGTCGGCGGTGAGGTCGGTGCCGTTCTCCCGGCGCACGACGAACGCCTTCGGCACCTCCTCGCCGTCGGCGTCACGCACCCCGATGACCGCCACGTCGGCGATCTGGTCGTGGGTGAGCAGCAACGCCTCGAGCTCGGCGGGCGGCACCTGGTACCCCTTGTACTTGATCAGCTCCTTCACCCGGTCGACGATCGTGAACACGCCGTCCTCGGTGACCGTGGCGACGTCACCGGTGTGCAGAAAGCCCTCCTCGTCGAGCGTGATGGCGGTGGCCTCCGGGTTGTTGAGGTAACCGGACATCACGTTCGGGCCCTTCACCCACAGCTCGCCGCGCCCACCGGGCCCGAGCTCCGCACCGGTCTCCGGGTCCACGAGCTTGGACACCACGTTCGGGATCGCGAAACCGCAGCTGTTCAGGTCCAGGTCCGGGCGGTCGTCCGGCATGCAATGGCTGACCGGGGACAGCTCGGTCATCCCGTAGCCCTGCAACACCGTGCACCCCAGGCGCTTGGCCACCGCGTGGCCGAGCTCCGCGTCGAGCGGGGCGGCCCCGGAGAAGATCACGTCGATGCACGAGAGGTCGTACTGGTCGACGATCGGGTGCTTGGCCAGCGCGACCGCCACCGGCGGCGCGATGTACACCCGCCCCACCCGGTACTCGGAGATCACCCGGAGGAACTCCGGCAGGTCGAAGCGCGGCATCGTGACGACCGTGGCCCGGCGGTGCAGGCCCTGGTTCATCATCACCGTCATGCCGTAGATGTGGAAGAACGGCAGCACCGCGAGGATCTTCGTGTCGGCCTCGACATCACCCATCGCCGCGATCTGGCACAGGTTCGCCACCAGGTTGCGGTGGGTGAGGATCACGCCCTTCGCCCGGCCCGTGGTGCCCGACGAGTACGGGAGGACGGCGGTGTCGGCCCCCGACACGGTCTGGGCCGGCGGCTCCGCGGTGCCGGCGAGCAGGTCGCGCAGGCTCGGGTGGCCCTCCGCGTCATCGAGCACGACGATCGCCTCGGCCGGCAGGCCGACCTCGGCGGCCGCCGCCGTGGCGCGGTCGAGGAACGGCGACACCGTGAACACCAGCTTCGCGCCCGAGTCGGACAGCTGGTGGGCCAGCTCGCCCGGCGTGTACAGCGAGTTCACGCTGGTGACGACCGCGTTCGCGCGCAGCACACCGTGGAAGACCGCCACCCAGTGCGGCGAGTTCGGCGCGAACAACGCCACCACATCGCCGGCACCGATCCCGCGCTCCGCGAGCCCCGCGGCGATCTTCTCGACCATGCCCTCCAGCTCGGCGAACGTGATCGAAGCCCCCGACGCCCCGTCGATGAGCGCCGGCGCGCCAGCCCGCTCCCCGAACCCCGTGAAGAGGAAGTCGAAGAGCGACGCGTCGGGGATCTCGACATCCGGGTACGGGCTGCGGATGGGCATGCGCGCTCCTTCGCGGGTGGCAGTAGCGGGACTCTACCCACCAGTAGGGCGCAATGGTCCAGACCGGATGAGGGCTCCGACCGGCGGGTTTCACTCGGATGGCCTAACCCGGAAGGGTTGTCTTGATCGTCAGCGCCTGCCAGGGTGAGCGCGCTGGCTCTGGCGAGCCCCACTCGCCTGGCCGGACCGGAGCGGCGTCCCCTCGCCACCCCGGTTGCCACCGGCGTGCGGTGCCCCCGATCGCGCGGCCGACGTGGCGGTTCCAGCGGAGTGGCCCGAGTTCATGACTCCCCCTCAGATCCCGGGCCGCTCCGCCCCACCCAGGGAAGATTCCTCAGTCCTCGTGGCTCTCCGGCCGGGTCTCGGAGGTGCCTCCGAAACCGGGTGCGAGGTCGGCGGGATCCGGGACGTCCGGTTCGGCTTCCGGTCCGTCCTCCGGGGGCTCCGGCTGCACGACGCCGGCCGGGTTCGGTGTGACCTCACTCGTGTCGGTACCAGGAGGAACGCTGGTTTCCTGCTCCTCGGTCATCACGTCGACCTCGTCGTCTCGCTGTATGGCCTTCGCCGGACGGCTGCCCACCCACCAACCGGTCCAAACGCACGCGCGGGATGGATTTCGGCCCAGTCGTCGCATGGCGTGACGCTCTGACCAGGTAGCTCGCGCCCTCCTCATGACTCCCCCTCGGATCCGGGACCGCTCCGCCCACCGGCGCCTGCCGGGGCGGGCGTACGCCGAGACCGGACGATCCGGCGGCCGAGCAGCACGAAACCGGCGAGCACCGCGAGGACCGGCAGGAACGGCACTACGAACCCCACCACGGCGGCCGCCCCCGACCCGATGACGCGAAGCCCCTCCCATCCCGCGGCGAGACCGCCGAGGAAACCGGGTTCCGGCCGAGCGTCGGGCGGCGGCACGACCCCTGGACCACGCAGGTCCACGGTCAACGTCGACATCGCCACCTGGACCCGCAGCGCAGCGAGCCTGCGCGTGAGGGAGTCCAGCTCGGCCTCCCGCCGGGCGAGCTCCGACTCGATCGCCACCACGTCACCGATGGACTTCGCCTCGGCGAGCAGGCCGCGGACCCGGGCCACGCTCGCGGTCTGGGTGGCTACCCGCCCGTCGAGGTCCACCGCCTGCTCCGTGGCGTCGAGCACCTGGCCGCTGCGGGACGTCACGCGTCCGTACCCGGCGATGTCGTCGAGGAGCCGATCGAGAGCGTCGGCGGGGACCCGCAACACCAGCCAACTGCCCGTGTCGCCCGACTGCTCCTCCGTGACGAACCCGCCTGCGCCCGCCGCGGCCGTGCGGACCTGGCGAACCGCCGCCGCGGGGTCGCCCACCTCGACCGTGAGCTGCGCGGTGCGCACGAGATCGCGCTGCACGCCCCCGAGCGGGACGCCCGGACCCTGCGCGTCGATCCCGCCGGCCTCCAGGCTCGACGTCCCCTCCTCCTGCGCCGCGGACCCCGCACCGATCGAGGGCACCGGACGCGCCGGGGCGACGGCCATGGCGTCGCCCGTGCCGTCACCGCCGCCGACCCGCACGATCACGAACCCCGCCACCAGCACCGCGAGCACGACGCCCGCCCCGACGAGCACCACCCGGCGCCTCAGCCCGACCTGCACCACCGCCACCGCCTCCTCGTCCTGATCCGCCGTCAGGACGGAGGGCAAGACGGAGCGGGTTGGCCGCCACGGGTCACGATCCCGTCACGACACCCGCGCGAGTCTCGCGTTTTGGCGCGTGAGTCCCGCGATAGGCGCGGTGAGATGGCCGTGGCGTCAGGTGAAGAGGTGCTCGAAGGCGCGGAGGTTCGCCAGGCTCTCGCCACGGTCCTGGCGCCAGGCGTGCTCGCGCCGGATCGAGGTGGCGAAGCCGAGCTCCAGCAGGGTGTTGAAGTCGCCGTCGGCGGCCTCCAGCACCTGGCCGAGCACCCGGTCGAGCTCGTCGGCCGTGACGGCGTGCAGGCCGATCCGGCCGATCAGGTGGATGTCGCCGATGCGGTCGAGCGCGTAGTGCACGCCGTAGAGGCGCGCGTTGCGCTGCAGCAGGAACCGGTAGACGGCGTCGTGGGCCTCGTCCGGCTGCCGGCAGACGAAGGCCTGCACGAAGAGCGCGTGCTCCCGTACGAGGAGCCAGCAGTGGGTCTGCAGGCGGTTGGTGCCCGGCAGCGTCACGAGGAACTGGCCGGGCTCCCGGCGGTGGTGGTCGACGTCGAGCTCGGCCAGCGCGGCACCGATGGTGGCGTCGACGGTCCGCGGATCCCCTTCGGTCACCGCTCGATGATCCCGGCCGCCAGCCCGGCGCGCATGGCCTGCCGCTGGCGCTCGGCGTACTCGGCGGCCGCGCCGGCGTAGGTGTCCAGCAGGGCGTCGGTCGTGCGGTCCCACGAGAACCGGTGGGCGTGCTCCACCGTGCGGGCGGCCAGCTCGCGGCGTCGTCCCGGCACGAGCGCGACCGCACCCAGCGCATCGGCCCACTGCGCGTCACCGTGACCGTCGACGAGCAGGCCGGAGACGCCGTCGGCCACCGCGACCGGCAGCCCGCCCACACGCGCCGCGACGACGGGGGTGCCGCACGCCTGCGCCTCGAGCGCCACCAGGCCGAACGACTCGTTGTAGCTCGGCACGGCCACCACGTCCGCCGCGCGGTAGACGTTCACCAGGCCGTCCCAGGTCTGGGGCGGCAGGAACCGCAGCACGTCGGTGATGCCGAGGGCCTCCCCGAGCCCGTGCAGGGCCATGGGCTCGGCGAGGCCGCTGCCCGACGGGCCGCCCGCGACGAGCACGACCAGCCGGGAACGCAGGTCCGGGTCGCGGCGCAGCAGCTCGGCCGCGGCGCGCAGCAGGACGTGCGGGGCCTTGAGGGGCTGGATCCGCCCCGCGAACGCCAGCACCACGGCGCCGGGCGGGACGCCGAGCGCCCGGCGCGCGGTGGCGCGGTCCCCCGGGGTGAACCGGGCCAGGTCCACACCGGGCGGGATCGCGACCGTGCGCCGCGGGTCGGCACCGTAGAGCTCGACGAGCTGGCGGGTCTCCTCATCGGTGTTGCCGATCAGCCGGTCGGCCTCGGCCACGACCTGCTCCTCGCCGACCACCCGCATCATCGGCTCCGGGGAGTCGCCCGCGGCCAGCGCCGCGTTCTTGACCTTGGCGAGCGTGTGGGCGCTGTGCACGAGCGGCACGCCCCAGCGGTCACGGGCCAGCCAGCCGACCTGACCGGAAAGCCAGTAGTGCGAGTGCACGACGTCGTAGTAGCCCGGTTCCTGGTACGCCTCGGTGCGCAGCACCCCCGCCGTGAAGGCGCAGAGCTGGGCCGGCAGGTCGTGCTTGCCGAGCCCCTCGAACGGCCCGGAGACGACGTGCCGCACGAGCACCCCGGGCGCCAGCTCCGCCACCGGCGGGAGATCCGACGAGGTGGCGCGGGTGAAGACCTCGACGGCGACGCCGCGGCGGGCCATTCGCGTGGCGGTCTCCACGATGTAGACGTTCATGCCGCCTGCATCGCCCGTGCCGGGCTGCTCCAGCGGCGAGGTGTGGACGGACAGCAGGCACACCCGGTCGGGTCGCCGCGGTGCGCCGGTGCGGGCGGAGGTCACGGCCCCTGTGTAGCACGCGATCGGCGTGCTCCAGGGGACGAGTCGGCGCCGTTGACCTCCTCCGAGATCAACCCGAGCAGCGCGTGCACGGGGTCGCTCGCGTGCCACCGCCCGGACGCCTCCCGCCAGGCGGGCACCCGGAACCGGCCGGAGCCGGGTCGCCGCACCCGCACCCACAGCTCGTCGTGGACGGTGAGCTCGCCGTCGGGCACCGGGGCATCCAGGGTGTGGCACGTCACGACGATCTCGGCGAGCTCGGCCCACCGCACGCTCCTGCCGTTGCCCTCCACCTCGGCCACGACCACGTCGGACGCGAGCGGCAGGTCGAGCAGGTCGGCCAGCGCCGCCGGGTCCCCGCCGGTGGCCAGCTCGCCCGCGGGCAGCACCGCGGCGAGCCACGGCCGGTCGAGCACCATCGCGACGTCGACGTCCGCGACGGTCCCGTCCATCGCCCGGACCCGCTCGGGGAGCTCCAGGTCGCCCGGGTCGACGCGGCCGTCCGCCACGGCGTCCGCGAGCTCGGCGTACGCCTCGGCGGCGAGCGCGACGTCCGGGGTGCGCGCCGGGTCGGCCAGCCGCGCCAGCAGGTCGGCGGCCGTGACCGTGTCGGGCACCCGCAGGTCGGCGCGCACGCCGACCGCGGCGAGGACGTCCTCGTCCGGGAGGCCGTCGCCGGGAGGCGGGTCATAGAGCGGGGCCAGGTCGGTGGCGCTGGGCAGCCGCCAGTGCGCCGGGCGGTGACCGCCGAGCAAGGCGTGCCGCCCGAGCCACCACGCCGGGTACGAACCGGGCGCGGTCAGCGCGGCACGGGTGTCCCGGTCGGCCGCGAGCAGCGAGAGCGCGGCGGGCCACGCGTCGTCGGCCACCAGGTCCAGGTCACGCACCGCCACCATGCGGGCAGGCGGCTCCTCCAGGCCGTCCCACCAGCGCTCCTCGTCGTCGAGGTCGTGGTCGGGCGCCACCGGCTCCTCGTCCACCACCACCGAGAACCCGTCCACGACGCCGACGGCGAGCAGGGCGGAGCGCGGCACGCGGGCGGCGAACTCGGGGTCGAGCGCGTCGAGCGGGGCGTCCGCGGCGAGCAGGGGGCGCACGGCGGCGTCCGGGAGCATGAGCTCGTCGGCGCGCGCCGGGAGGCCGGCGGCGTCCGGCAGGGCCAGCGCCGCGAGCGACCCGGGCGCGCTCCCGGTCTCGGCGACGAGTGCCAGCACGGCCTCGGCGAGCGGCCGCACGTCGAGCCCGGCCTCGGCGTCGTCCACCGACCGCTCGACGGCGTCGGCGAGCGCGGGGTGCTCCAGCAACGCCGCCGCGTCGGCGGGACCCGCCCCGAGCCGGGCGAGCAGCGGATGCACGGCGGCGGAGTGCGCGACGTGCAGGCCCGGCAACCCGAGGGCGGCGACGCGCTCCACACCCCCGTCGCGATCCGCAGCAAGGTGGCTTTGCTGCGGTTCAACCGGAGCAAAGCCACCTTGCTGCGGTTCAGGAGCGAGCGGCGGCGGCAGCAACACCGTCGCCGGGCCCGCCGCCGTCCGTCCGTCCGCCAGCGGGACGGGCAGGGCCCGCAGCTCGTCCACCGCGCCGGGCACGGTGTCGGCGAGCGGCTCCAGAGCGGCGTACAGCGACCGCCACCACTCCGGCGGCTGCTCGACCCCGAGCAGGCGCTGCACCAGCTCGGCGAGCGTCATGCGGTGCACGCCGAGATCGGCCAGCACGGCCGGGTTGGTGCCCGGCGGCACCGGCGCCAGCAGCCGGTCGAACCCGGCGTCGGCGAGCAGCCCGGGCAGCGCCGCGGCCGGCCCGTCGAGGGTGGGGACGTCGAGCCACTCCGCGCGCCCCGGGCGCAGCTCCGCACCCACCACGGCGGGCAGCCAGGCCGCACCGCGGAGGGCGTCCGGGAGCAGCTCACGCAGCCGTCCGTCCAGCTCGGAGCGGGGGAAGCCGGGTTCGGGTGCGAGGGCGAGGCGCGCCTCGGTGGCGACGGCCCGCACCAGGTCGACGTAGGCCGCAGCGGCCCCGGCCAGCACCGCGTCGGCGGCCGGCCCGGGCCGCGCCCGCCTGCGGTCCGGCTCCAGGGGCACGGTGGCGATCAACCGCGCGGGCAGCGAGAGCCGTTCCTCGGTGGCCGTGGGCGCGTGCAGGACGTCGGTCACCAGCGCGTCCGGAGCACCGTCGGCGGTGAGCTGCAGCGCCCAGCACACCGACCAGTCCCGCCGCCCCCGCTGCTCGACGGCCTCCGCCCGCGCCGCGGCATCGTCCATGCGGCCGCTGCCGCGGGCCAGCAGCCAGCGGCGCCCGCCGATCGTCACCTCGCCGGGACCTGGTCCGTCCGTCCTGGTCACGACCTGCTCGCCGACGACGACCTCGACGAGGCCGGGCAACGCCAGCAGCAGGTCGGCGGCGCCGTCGCGGGCCGTGGCGAGCAGGGCGGCGGGGTCGGCGCCCGGGCGCAGCGGCAGCCGGACCTCGGTGTCGTACCCGGCGCGCGGGCGCTCGTCGGTGGGCCAGGCGAGCCGCAGGACCGGGGGGCCGTCCCGACGGGCCAGCTCCGCGGCGGGACCGGGGAACGCGGCGACCTCGGCGGCCGTGCGCTCCGCGGAGAACGCCACGCCACCGCCGGTGCTCAGCACCCGCGGGGCGGCCGAGACCGCCAGTACGGCCGCGAACCCCACGCCGAACCGGCCGACCGAGCCCGGGTCGTCCCGCTTCGCCGACGCCCGCAACGACGCGAGCGCGGCAACGCCGGCCCCGTCCAGGGGCGCACCCGTGTTGGCGATCGACAGCTCGCCGTCGCGCAGCTCCACCCGCAGCCGCCCCGGCACCCCGGCGGCCCGCGCGGCGTCGGCTGCGTTCTGGGCGAGCTCGACGAACCACGCGTCGGCGTAGCCGCCGAGCAGCAGGTCCTCCTCGGCGTTGGCGTCCTCGCGGAAGCGGGTGGGCGAGTCCGCCCATGCGGCGAGAACGGCGGACCGCAGCTCCGCCGTGCCGAAGGGGTCGTCCACTACCGGCCGACCGGCTCCAGGTCGACGCCGTCGTCGTAGACGAGCTCGGCAACGGTCACCGGGGACGTCGTGTCGGGCTGGACGTCGGAGTGGGCACCGCAGCCGAAGGCGACGTCGACCACCGAGCCGTCGGCCGGGGAGTACTCGTTGCCGCAGACCCCGAACGCGCCTCGCAGCGAGCCGGCGAGCGGGAAGAGGAACCCGCAGGTGCCGCACGGCGCGGGCGCGGCACGGGCCATGTCGGCGGCCGGACCGTGCTCGCCGTCGTGCCAGCGTCGGGCGGCCTCGTCGCGGCCGTGGCGGGAGGGCACGAGGCGACGGCCGAGCCCCACCTCGACGGCGACCTCCTCGACGGCCGGGTCGTCGGAGGCGAGGTAGCCCGGGACGAGCCGCGGATCGTCCTCCGGGGCGGGCAGCAGGTCGCCGACGCCGAGGTCACCCGGCCGCACGCGCTCCTCCCACGGCACCCAGGCGGGCGCCACGAGCGCGTCGGGTCCGGGGACGAGGACGACCTCGCTGACCGTGACGGGCGCGTCGGCTCCGGCCGTGGCGAGGGTGACGGACCAGCGCCAGCCCTGGTAGCCGCCCTGGGTGGCGGCGAAGTGGTGGCTGACGGCGGCGGCGCCCTCGGCAACGGCCTCGAGGTGTTCGCCGACGGCGCCAGCGGCTGCCTGCGGGCCGAGGTCCGCCGCGGCCTCCTCGACCGCCGCGGCCCGAGCCAGCTCCACCGCGTCCACGAGCCGGGCGGGCGGGTCGAGGGTCGGTACGGCGTTCACCGGAGGCATTGTGCCACCCTCTCCGCCATGACCTTCGGGCGTGCACTGCTCGGCGCGCTCGCGCTCGCCGTCGCCGGGTGTGCGGCCGCGGTGCCTGCCCCGGCTCCGGCCCCCGTCGTGGAGCGGTTGCGTCCCACGGTGCTCGCCGAGCTGCCGCACGACACCGGCGCGTTCACGCAGGGCCTCGAGCTCGCGCCCGGCGGCGGCACGCTCTACGAAGGCACCGGTCTGGCCGGCCGCTCACAGCTGCGCGAGCTGGATCCCGCCACGGGCGAGGTGCGGCGGGAGGTGCCGCTGCCCGGGCGGCTGTTCGGCGAGGGAATCACGGTCGTCGACGACCGTATCTGGCAGCTCACCTGGAAGGACGGGGTGGCGCTCGAGTGGAACCGCGCCGATCTGACGCTGCTGCGCCAGGTGCCGGTCGACGGCGAGGGCTGGGGCCTGTGCCGCGACGGCGACCGCCTGGTGCGCAGCGACGGGTCGGACCGGCTGCGCTTCCACGATCCGGACTCGTTCGCCGAGACCGGATCGGTGGCCGTCACCCTCGACGGCGAACCGGTCACCGAGATCAACGAGCTGGAGTGCGTTGACGGGCAGGTCTGGGCGAACATCTGGCAGACCGACCGGATCGTCCGGATCGACCCGGCCGACGGCCGCGTCACCGCGGTGGTGGATGCCGCGGGCCTGCTCGACGACGAGCGGCGCGCCGACGCCGACGTGCTCAACGGCATCGCCGCGCTGGGCGGCGGCGAGTACCTGGTGACGGGCAAGCTCTGGCCGGCGGCGTTCCGGATTCGCTTCAGCCCGGCGGGATAGATCGGAAACGGCCACGGGCCGCGCGCTGATGGGTCAGAATGAGGACGTGGCCCGTCCCGAGTCCTCGCAGCCCCGCCGCGGCCGTGGTCGCCGCGTCTGGGTCACGGTGGACGACGACGGCCGCACGCCCGCGGCGGACGAGCCCGACACCGAGCGCTACGTGCCCCGCAGGCGCTACCCGTGGCACGACGACCCGGACTACGACCCCGCGGCCCACCGCCGCACGCCCCCGCCACGGCCCTGGACCCCACCGCCTCCCCAGGACGAGCCCGCGCCACCGGCGGAGGAGCACACCGAACCGCCCACCCGGCGGATGCCGCGCAAGCTCACCGTCACGCGCGTGGCCGCACTGCGCAGCCGCGAGCTGACCCAAGGCGGCCTCCGCGCGTTCCACCGCGCCACCACGGCCGACGGGGCCGACCGCTCCGGGCTCACGGCTCTGACCTACGCCACGATGATGACCTACGCGGTCGACGCCGCCGTGGCCGTCGCGCTGGCCAACACGCTGTTCTTCGCCGCCGCCACCGCGGAGAGCAAGACGAACGTGGCGCTCTACCTGATCATCACGGTCGCACCGTTCGCGGTGGTCGCGCCGGTGATCGGGCCGATGCTCGACAAGCTGCAGCGGGGCCGGAGGGCCGCGCTCGCCGTCTCGTTCGCCGGGCGGGCGGTGCTCGCCGTCGTGATGGCGTTCAACTACGACACGTGGCTGCTCTACCCGGCCGCGCTCGGCGCGATGGTGCTGAGCAAGTCGTTCGCGGTGCTCAAGGCCGCCGTCACGCCCCGCGTGCTGCCGAGCGCGATCACCCTCGTCACCACGAACTCGCGGCTCACCACGTTCGGGCTGATCGCGGGCGGGGTCGCGGGCGCGGCGGCGGCGGGTGTGGCCGCTCTGTGGGACTCGCCGGGCGCGCTGATCTTCACCGCGCTCCTCGGCGTGGTCGGCACGGTCCTGTGCCTGCGGATCCCGCGGTGGGTCGAGTCCACCATCGGCGAGGTGGCCGCCACCCTGCGCACCACCGCCCGCGGCAGGCGCACGCCGATGGGGCGCCACGTCACGGTCGCGCTGTGGGGCAACGGCGCGGTGCGGGTGCTCACCGGGTTCCTCACGCTGTTCGTCGCGTTCGTCGTGCGTGAGCAGTCCGAGACCGACCCGGCCCGCCAGCTGTTCCTCATCGGCATCGTCGGCGCCGCGGCCGGCATCGGCTCGTTCACCGGCAACGCGGCGGGCGCGCGGCGGCAGTTCCTCAAGTCCGACGCGGTGATCATGTCCTGCGTCACCGCCGCCGTCGTCGTCAGCGCGGTGGCCGCGCTGCTGCCGGGGATCGCCACCGCCGCCGTCGTCGGCCTGATCGGCGCCGCGGCCAGCGCGCTGGCGAAGGTGTGCCTCGACGCGGTGATCCAGCGCGACCTCCCCGAGGAGTCCCGGGCATCCGCGTTCGGGCGCTCGGAGACGGTGCTCGCGCTCGCCTGGGTGTTCGGCGGCGCGCTGGGCGTGCTGCTGCCGCACGACACGTTCTGGCTCGGCTTCACGGTGATCGCCGGGGTCATCGCGCTCGCAGGCGTGCAGTCGGCGCTGGTCGCGCGTGGCCGCAGCCTGCTGCCGTTCATCGGGCACCGGGCTCGGACCGGTGCGTGAGCCGCACTTCCGTACGGTTGTGCACGTGCCGCGCCGCCTGCTCGCCGTCCCCGTCGCCGCGCTGCTGCTGCTCGCAGGCTGCGGGAGCGAGGACCCGCCACCACCGCCCCAGGTGACGTTCACGGCCGGCGCCGCCAGCGCCGTCGCCCGCCCCGCCCAGTACTGCGACGTCGAGCTCACCCAGTGCCTCACCGACGCCGCCGCACCGGTGCGGCTCGCCGTGCCGCCGGGCACGCCGGTGCAGGTCACGGTGCCGCCCGAGATCGCGCAGACGCCGTGGCAGGTGGTGTTCAGCTACGCGGACGCCGCCGGCACCCCGGCCGACGAGCGCAGCCCGGTGTTCGCACCCGACGCGCGCAGCGACTGGACGCTGGAGCTGGGCGCGCCGGACAGCCGCCTGCTCACCGCGGAGGTGCAGCAGTACGGCCCGCCGCCGCAGCCGAACCCCCAGACCGGGGAGATGGAGTTCCCGATCCGGGCGAGCTGGGTGCTGAACGCCGGCTAGCTAGCCGTCGAGGTCGCGGGCCACCGCGCGCACGACGTCCGCCGCGAGCTTGCAGGTGCGGCGGTCCGGGTAGCGGCCTCGGCGCAGGTCCGGCTGCACCTTCGTCTCGAGCAGCCGGATCATGTCCTCGATGAGGCTGTGCAGGTCCTCGGCCGGGCGCCGCGTGGCCTCGACGACGGACGGCGGCTTGTCCACGAGCCGCACCGAGAGCGCTTGTGGCCCGCGCCTGCCCTCCGCCATCCCGAACTCGACCCGTTGGCCGGCCTTGAGCGCCTGCACCCCGGCCGGCAGCGCGGCCTTGCGGACGTAGACGTCCTCGCCGCCGTCCTGAGCGAGGAACCCGAAGCCCTTGTCGGCGTCGTACCACTTGACCCTGCCGGTCGGCACCCCTGCTCACCCGTTCCTCGATCGAACCCGACGTCCTGCGGCGCCACGGCGGACCGCATGACGAACGCGCCCCGTGATGCCGAGCCGCCACTTGGTCGGCCCATCGAGCGACACCGGGACGCGTGGGCACCACCCTAGTCCGGACCACCCACGCTGCGCACCCGTTCAATTTCGGGACGGCACAACGGACGAACGGCACCCTCGTCCGACAGAGCAGTACGGAGGTGCCGTTCGTACGATCGATCGATGCCGGTCAGGCGTTGCGGACCTGCGCCGCACCGCCCAGGTCGAGCAGCTCCACGCTCTTCTCCCGCATCTCCACCTTCCGGATCTTGCCGGTGACCGTCATCGGGAAGGAGTCGACCACCAGCACGTACCGCGGGATCTTGTAGTGCGCGAGCTTTCCGCTGGCGAACTCGCGCAACGCCTCTGGCGTGAGCTCCGTGGCGCCCTCGCGCAGGGTCACCCAGGCGCACAGCTCCTCGCCGTAGCGCACGTCGGGAACGCCGATGACCTGCGCGTCGAGGATGTCCGGGTGGGTGTAGAGGAACTCCTCGATCTCCCGCGGGTAGATGTTCTCCCCGCCGCGGATCACCATGTCCTTGATCCGGCCGGTGATGTTGACGTACCCGTCGGAGTCCATCACGCCGAGGTCGCCGGTGTGCATCCAGCGGGCCTTGTCGATCGCCTCGGCCGTCTTCTCCGGCTCCTCCCAGTACCCGAGCATCACCGAGTAGCCGCGGGTGCACAGCTCGCCGGGCTCCCCGCGGGGCAGGGTCAGGCCCGTCTCCGGGTCGACGACCTTGACCTCGACGTGCGGGTGCACCCGCCCGACGGTCGAGACCCGCCGCTCCAGCGAGTCGTCGGCACGGGTCTGGATGGACACCGGCGACGTCTCGGTCATGCCGTAGCAGATCGTGACCTCTGTCATGCCCATCCGGTCGACGACCTGCTTCATCACCTCCACCGGGCAGGGCGAGCCCGCCATGATCCCGGTGCGCAGCGACGTCAGGTCGTAGGAGTCGAAGTCGGGGTCGTTCAGCTCGGCGATGAACATCGTCGGCACCCCGTACAGGGAGGTGCAGCGCTCCTGCGCGACGGCCTTCAGGGTCGCCTTGGGGTCGAAGCCGGGCCCGGGGATCACCATCGTCGAGCCGTTGGCCGTGGAGCCGAGATTGCCCATCACCATGCCGAAGCAGTGGTAGAAGGGCACCGGGATGCACACCCGGTCGTCCGGGGTGTAGCCGCAGAGCCGCCCCACGAAGTAGCCGTTGTTGAGGATGTTGTGGTGGGACAGCGTGGCGCCCTTCGGGAAGCCCGTGGTCCCGGACGTGTACTGGATGTTGATCGGGTCGTCGGGGCTGAGCGCACCCTGCAGCCGGGCGAGCTCGGCGGGGTCGCCGCCGCGGCCGTCGGCCATCAGCTCGTCCCAGTTCGGCCTCCCGATGAGGATCACCTGCCGCAGAGCGGGGCAGCTCGGCCTGACCTCCTTGATCATGGCCTCGTAGTCGGAGGTCTTGAAACTGGGCGCGGCCACGAGCATCGAGATCCCGGCCTGGTTCAGCACGTACTCCAGCTCGTGCGTGCGGTACGCGGGGTTGATGTTCACGAGGATCGCCCCGAGCTTGGCGGTGGCGTACTGCACGAGCGTCCACTCGGGGAGGTTCGGCGCCCAGATCCCGACCCGGTCGCCCTTCGCGACGCCGGCGGAGTGCAGACCGAGCGCGAGCGTGTCGACGTCGTCCCGCAGCTGCCCGTAGGTCCAGCGCCGCCCGCTCGGCACGTCGACGAGCGCCTCCGCGTCGGGCTGGGTGGTGGCGATGCGGTCGAAGTTGTCGCCGATGGTGTCGCCGAGCAGCGGGACGTCGGAGGTCCCCGAGGCGTAGGAGGGAACGGCGGGTGCGGCTTCTGAGTGTGTCCGAGAAGCCCGCACGTGGGCCGCAGACGACGGTGATCCAGCAGGTCCGGGCCCAGGGCCCGCTTCGCGCTTCTCGAACACATTCTCGGACACGGCGATGGGTCCTTTCGACGTCATCGACGGCAGGTGTCGCTCATCCTGCGACGGCCGATCCGTCCCCGCCACCTCCCGATGGGGAGGAAACCCGCTCGCGGCGAGCCGATACCCTCGGAAGATGCACGATCCGCGGGTGCTTCTCGACCCTGCCACCGACGCCGTCCGCAAGCTCGCCCGGCGCGGGTACACGCTGGACGTCGCGTCCCTCGAGAAGCTGCTGGCCGCCCGGAACTCCGCGATCCAGCGCGGGGACGAGGCGCGTGCCGAGTCGAAGCGGGTCGCCACCGCCGTCAAGGGCGCCGACCCCGAGGAGCGCGCGGCGCTGGTCGCCAGGGCCCGCGACCTGAAGGGCGTCGTCGCGGCGGCCGAGGAGGAGCACCGCGTCGCGGAGGCCGAGCTGCAGGACCTCCTGCTCGGCATCCCCAACCTGCCCGCCGACGAGCTGCCCGACGGCGCGAGCGACGAGGACGCCGAGCTCGTGCGCACGTGGGGCGAGCCGCCGTCGTTCGACTTCGCCCCGCTCGACCACGTCGACATCGGCGAGAAGCTCGGCATCCTCGACCTGCCACGCGCCACCAAGCTCGCCGGCCCCCGCTTCGCGGTGCTGCGCGGCAAGGGCGCCGCGCTGGAGCGGGCGATCGCCCGCTACCTGCTGGACCTGCACACCGAACGGCACGGCTACACCGAGTTCTCGGTGCCCACGCTCGTCAATCGCGTCACGATGACGGGAACGGGTCAGCTCCCGAAGTTCGAGCAGGACCTGTTCAAGACCGGCGTGGGCGACCGCGAGCTCTACCTCATCCCCACCGCCGAGGTCCCGCTCACCAACCTGCATGCGAAGGAGACCCTCGACCTCGAGCGCCTCCCGCTGGCCTACACCGCGCACACTCCGTGCTTCCGCTCGGAGGCCGGCTCGTACGGCAAGGACACCCGCGGCCTGATCCGGCTGCACGAGTTCTCCAAGGTCGAACTGGTGCGCATCGCCGACGCCGACCGCTCGCGCGACGAGCTGGAGGTGCTGCTCGGGCACGCCGAGGCCGCGATGCAGGGGCTCGGCCTCGCCTACCGGGTGGTGAAGCTCGCGGCGGGCGACATCGGGTTCTCGGCCGAGCTCACCTACGACATCGAGGTGTGGCTGCCCGGGCAGGGCGCCTACCGCGAGATCAGCTCGGTGTCGGACTTCGGCACGTTCCAGGCCCGCCGCGCCGGCATCCGCACCAAGGCCAAGGACGGCAGGCGCGGATTCGCCGCCACCCTCAACGGCTCCGGGCTTCCGATCGGGCGCACCCTCGTCGCGGTGCTGGAGCAGGGTCAGCAGGCCAACGGCTCGGTCCGGCTACCGGAGGCGCTGGTGCCGTACACGGGCTTCGAGGTGCTCACGCCGGCCTGAAGTTCGGTCGCCGTTCCGCGCGTTGATCGCCGGTAGCGGTATCGGAGCGATCCAACTGCCGTGTTGACACCACTCGCGGCGATCACTCCCGAACGTCCCCGCCGGGCAGGGGTGGACACTCCTGCGGTTCACATTGCACGACCTGATCGCCCAGCCCGACGAGGTGGTCGCGGACATCGTCCACGCCCTCGCCGGGGCTTGATCACGTCAGTCGTCGACCCGCACCTCGCCGACCGGGCGCCCGTCCCGGCAGCCCAGCCGGACCTCCACCTCGGTCTCCTCGGAATCGAACCGCACCCGCGCGTGCTCGGGTTCGTGGTCGAGCCCGTAGCCCTGGGCGGGGCTCGCCGACACGATCTCGACGGCGCCGCCGGTGCAGCGGGCGACGACCGTGCCGCCCGGGCTGCCGATCACCTCGTTCGGTCCGCCCGGCGCGGGTTCGGGGCCACCTGCGGTGCTCGGCGGGAGCGGAGCCGGCGCGGCACGGGCGGCGGCGAGCTCCGCGGCCACCTGGGCGGCGGTGAGCGGCTCCCGAGCGGGGCCGAGGAGGCCGCTGCCGATCGCTCCCACCGCGCTCATCCCGACGAGCGTCGCGGCGAGGGCCGTGGCGGCCCAGGCGAGCGCGGCCAGCCAGGTGCGCGGAGCGGACATGCCCCCAGCCTGCCGGGCCGGCGGTTAACGCGAGACTAAGGCCCACCTATCGACCCGCCCGGCGAGCCCGGTCAACGGGTCGGACTGTTCTACCGTGCGCCAGGTGGCCCAGGTGCTTCTCATCGAGGACGACGCGGCGATCCGCGGCGCGCTGATCCGCGGCCTCACCGAGCGCGGCCACGCCGTCGACTCGGCCGCCGCGGCGTTGCCGGGCCTGGAGTCGGCCGTGACGAACCGCCCCGACCTGGTGGTGCTCGACCTCGGACTCCCCGACCTCGACGGCACCACGATGCTCCGGATGCTGCGCGGCGCGAGCCGGGTTCCCGTGATCGTCGCGACCGCGCGCGACGACGAGGCCGAGATCGTGGCCGTGCTCGACGCCGGTGCCGACGACTACCTGGTGAAACCGTTCAGCGCGGCCCAGCTCGACGCCCGCATCCGGGCCGTGTTGCGCCGCGCGGGCGAGGCGGTCGTCGACGGGGCCGTGGTCGTGGGCGGGTTGCGGGTGGACGCGCGGTCGCGGGAGGCGAGCCTCGACGGTGTGCCGCTCGACCTCACCCCGCGCGAGTTCGCGCTGCTGCACTACCTCGCTTGCCGGTCGGGCCAGGTGGTGAGCAAGCGCGAGCTGCTCACCGAGGTGTGGCAGCTGCCCTACGGCGGCGCCGACAAGACCGTGGACGTGCACCTGTCCTGGCTGCGCCGCAAGCTCGGCGAGACCGCGCAGCAACCCCGTTACGTGCACGCGGTGCGCGGCGTCGGGGTGCGCATCTCCGCACCGGCGGACTGACCGTGCGCCGGCGGATCCTGCTGCTGGTCGGGGCCACGACGTCGCTGGTGCTCATCGCGTTCCTGGTGCCCCTCGCGCTGCTGCTGCGCACCGTCGCCGCCGACCGCGCGGTGCAGGGCGCGACCACGGAGGCCCAGTCGCTCAGCTCCCTCGTCGCCACGGCCGACCGCGCCGCCCTCGGGCTGGCCCTGCAGCAGCTCAACTCGTCGTCGACGGGCGCGGTCACCCTCTTCCTCTCCGACGGCACGCGGCTCGGCACCCCGGCCGACCGCACGCCCCTGGTGGAGCTGGGCGCGCTGGGGCGCAGCGAGTCGGCGACGGTGGCCGGCGGGCGGGAGATCGTCTTTGCCGTGCGCGACCGCGCCGGGGCCGCGGCGGTGATCCGGACCTTCGTGCCCGACGCCGAGCTGAACCGCGGGGTACCGATGGCGTGGCTGCTGCTCGGCGCGCTCGGCGTCGTCCTGCTGGGGGTGAGCCTCGCCGTGGCCGACCGGCTGGCCCGCTCGCTCGTCCGGTCCACCACCGACCTGGCCGCGGTGTCGCACCGCCTCGCCCGCGGCGAGCTGGACGCGCGCGCCGACCCGGGCGCGCCCGCCGAGCTCGGCGTGGTCGCCGACGCGGTCAACGTCCTCGCGACCCGCATCGCAGAGCTGCTGCGCGAGGAGCGCGAGACCGTCGCCGACCTCGCCCACCGCGTCCGCACCCCGCTCACCGCCCTGCGCCTGGAGGCGGAGGCGCTGCCCGCCCCGGACCACGCCTCCCGCATCGGCGCCGGCGTGGACGCGGTGCAACGGGCCGTCACGCAGGCGATCGAGCAGGCGCGGCGCCGCGGCAGCGGCCCGGACGCCGGGCGCGCCGGCAGCGACGCGGCGGTCGTCGTGCGCGAGCGCGTGGCGTTCTGGGCGGTCCTCGCGGAGGACACCGAGCGCGAGACCACGGTGGAGATCGCACCGGGCCCGCTCCCCGTGGCGCTCCCCGCCGCCGACCTCGGGGCGTGCGTGGACGCATTGCTCGGCAACGTCTTCGCCCACACCCCCGACGGCACCGCGTTCGCCGTGCGGCTCACGGCCCGCCCCGGCGGGGGTGCGCGGCTGGTGGTCGCGGACGCCGGACCCGGCATCCCGGCAGGCAGCGCCGCCGTCCGTCGCGGCGCCAGTGGCGGCGGATCCACCGGACTCGGACTCGACATCGCCCGCCGCAGCGCCGACCAGGCCGGCGGGCGGCTCACCCTCGGGGAGTCCGCGGAAGGCGGGCTCGAGGTCGTCGTCGAGCTCGGCCCGGGGGCATAGGACCGCCTTAGGGGCGCGGCAGCGCGGCGATAGTGCGGAGCTCGGCAACGTGCGGGGCACACGGAACGACCCCCCGACCGAAGGAGCCGATCATGCGCAACCGTCCCGTCGTCCTCGCCGTCACCGGCGTCACGGCGCTCCTCGCGACCGGCGCCGGGATCGCGCTGGCCTCAGCACCCGAGACGGTGCAGCCGGCCGCGTTCTCCGCGCCGACCACCCCGCCGACACCCGACCTCGCGACGGCGTCCCCAGCCGGCACCACCGGTGAGCTGAGCAGTGCGGAAGCGGCGGACATCGCACTGCGCCACGTCGGCGGCGGGCGGGTCACCGAGATCGAGCGCGAGTTCGAGCACGGCCGGCGCGAGTGGAAGGTCGAGATCATCCACGCCGGGCGTGAGCACGACGTGCGGGTGGACGCGGCCACCGGCGCCGTCACCCGGACCGACGTCGGCCGCGACGACTGACCCGTCAGAGCCCACCCGTGTTGAGCAGCCGGTTGGGCGTGCCGCCGAACTCACCACCACCCACCACACCGGGCGTGGCGTGGTCGATGATCCACTTCTCGATCACGCCGCTCGGGGCGTCGCCGTAGGTCTGTTTGTACAGCGCGGCCACCCCCACGGCGTGCGGCGCGGCCATCGACGTGCCCGTGTAGGACGCGATCCCGCCGCCCGGCACCGTCGAGCGGATGCTCGTGCCGGGCGCGTAGAGGTCGACGCACGGCCCGGTGGACGAGCTGGACGCGCGCTGGTCCTCGATCGTCGAGTTCGCGACGACGAGCACGCCGGGGTAGGCCCGGGGCGCCACGGTGCAGTCGTCCGCCCCGGAGTTGCCGGCCGACGAGGCGACGAACACGCCCTTGTCGACGAGCCCGGCCACCGCCGAGAGCAGCACCTCCGACGGGCCGTAGCTCCAGGACATGACCGCCACCGACGGCGACCGGGCGTTCGTGGCGGCGTAGTCCAGGCCGGCGAGCAGCGACGACAGCGTGCCTGCCCCGGTGCAGTCGAGCACCTTCACGGCCCGGACCTGCGCCTGTTTCGCCACGCCGTAGTCCCGGGAGGCCGCGATGCCGGCCACGACGGTGCCGTGCCCGTCGCAGTCGCGGTCCTCGTGGTCCACGGTGTTCGCCTCCCACGTGGCCCGCCCCTCGAACTGGGGGTGCGCGACGTCGACACCCGTGTCCAGCACCCAGATGGTGACGCCCTGACCGGTCGCCTTCGTCGTGTAGCTGTGGTCGAGGGGGAGGTTGCGCTGGTCGATGCGGTCGAGGCCCCAGTTCGGCGGGTCGGGCTGGTCGCCCTCGGTCAGGTCCGGCTCGCGGTGGGGGTCGAGCGGGACGATCCGGCGGTCCTGCTCCACCCCGAGCACCCCGGCCCGCGCCCGGAGCCGGTCGACCTGGTCCCGGTTCAACCGGGCCGCGAAGCCGGCGAAGGCCTGGTCGTAGGTCCGGGTCGGTTGCACGCCGACGTCGGCGGCCGCGGCCGTCGCGTCGGCGGTGGTGCGTGCGTGCACGACGTAGGCCATCAGATCACCGAGGTCGTCCCGGGCTTCGGCGCTCCCGGGCAGGGTGATCGCGACGACCAGCTGCAGCACGATCACCACGGGGGCGATGCGCAGGAGGAACCGCGTCACGGTCGGCGACGCTACGGATCTTGCAGGGGTGGGAACAGAGACACGATCGTGACTGGTGTGACAGTTGTGGTCTATGGGGTGACGTAGTGTTCCGGGGTCGCCGCTGTGGGGTACGGCAACGGGCGCCCGTACCGGGTGGCCGCTGTCCGCCGGCCCGTGGTCACGACCGATCGGTCGAGTGGATCGCCACCTCGGTGGCCTTGACCGCGAACCACAGCCGCGCTCCGGGCTCCGCGGCGAGCTCCGCCACGGCGGCCGGGGTGACGTCGGCGGCGAGGCCGTCCACCCACGCCGGGCCGCCGGGCGGGGCGCCGGCCCGCAGCCGCACGACGTCGCCGTGCGGCTCGATCGCGGCCACCTGCACGGGCCAGACGTTGCGCGGGCTGCCGTGGGGCCGGTCGGCGAACACCGCGACGGCCGACGGCGGGAACACCGCGACCGCCGGTTCGCCCTCCACGAGGCCGGCGTCCCGGCCCGTCACGAGGGTGCCGTCGGGGGTCAGCAGGCCGTCGGCGCACGCCGCCCCGGGCACGAGGTCGAGACCCGCGATCCGCGCGGTGAACGGGCTGCGCGGCCGGGCGAGCACCTCCCGGGTCGGCCCGTGCTCCACCACCCGTCCCCCGGTCAGCACGACGACGTGATCGGCCAGCACGAGCGCGTCGAGGGCGGAGTGCGTCACCAGCACGGCCGTCTGTCCGGACGCGCGAACCACCCGCCGCAGCAACGCGCGCATGGCCGGCGTCGCGTCGACGTCCAGTGCCGCGAGCGGCTCGTCGAGCAGGAGCAGCTCGGGCCGGGGTGCGAGCGCGCGGGCCAGCGCCACCCGCTGCTGCTGGCCACCCGACATGCGGGCGGGACGGCGGTCGGCGAGCTCTGCCGCGTCCACGGCGGCGAGCAGCTCGCGCGCCCGCTGCTCCGCGTCCCGGCGCGGGACGCCGTGGGCCCGCGGTCCGAACGCGACGTTGCCGAGCGCGGTGAGGTGCGGGAACAGCAACGCCTCCTGCGCGAGCAGGCCGACGCCGCGGCGGTGCGGCGGTACGTGCACGCCCGCGGCCGCGTCGGCCACCGTGGTCCCCCCGAGCCGGACGTGCCCCTCGTCCGGCCGCAGCAGCCCGGCCAGCACGCCGAGCAGCGTGGACTTGCCGGCACCGTTCGGGCCCAGCACCGCGAGCACCTCGCCCGGGGCGGCCTGCAGCGCCACGTCGAGGCTGAACACCGTGCTCTTCCCGCCCCCCTGCCCTTCGGGCCCGCCCCCCTGGCGGTGGACGACGACGCGGGCGTCGAGACTGGTCACCGGACGCCCTCGATCGTGCGGGGCCGCGCGACCGCGATGACGACCACCGCGACCACGACCAGCAGCAGCGACAGCGCGACCGCCGCGTCCACGTCCGTCTCCCGCTCCAGGTAGACCAACAGCGGGAGGGTGCGGGTGGTGCCCTGGAGGCTGCCGGCGAACGCGATCGTCGCGCCGAACTCCCCGAGGCACCGGGCGAACGCCAGCACGGCCCCCGACGCGAGACCGGGCAGCACCAGCGGCACCGTCACCCGGCGGAACGCCAGCCAGGGAGCCGCGCCGAGCGTGGCTGCCACCGCCTCGTACCGGCGCCCCGCCGTGCGCAGCGCCCCCTCCATGCTCACCACGAGGAAGGGAAGGGCCACGAACGTCTGCGCCAGCACCACCGCCGCCGTCGTGAACGGCACCGTGATCCCGAACGCGGTGTCCAGCCCTCGGCCCACCAAGCCGGTGCGGCCCAGCAGGAAGAGCAGCGCGAGCCCGCCGACCACGGGCGGCAGCACCAGCGGCAGCAGCACGACCGACCGCAGCAGCCGGAGGCCGCGCACCCGCCCCCTGGCGAGGACCACGGCGAGCGGGCCGCCGAACACGATGCACAGGGCCGTCGAGATCGCGGCGGTCAGGAGGGAGAGGCGCAGCGCGTCGAGCGCCGAGGCGCTGAGCAGCAACTCGGGGAGGCGCGGCCAGTCGGCGCGCACCGCGAGCCCCACCACGGGCAGCGCGATCAGCGCGAACGCGAGCGCGGCCGGCACCCAGAGGAGCCGGGGCAGTCCGACGCCCGTGTCGTGGTCGTCGGACCGGCGGGGCGCCCGCCGGGTCACGGGTGCCCGGAGCCGCGCGGCCCGGTCGCGGCCGCGACCCGCCACGTCACGAGCTCCCTCCCGGGGTCTCCACGACCACCGTGGTCGACTTGATCACGGCGACGGCGAGCGCGCCGGGCTCGAGCCCCATCTCCCGCACCGCCTCGCTGGACATGAGCGAGACGATCCGGTGCGGGCCGCACTGCATCTCCACCTGTGCCATCACCCGGTCGGTCACCACCGATGTGACGAGGCCGACCAGCCGGTTGCGCGCCGAGCTCTGCACGTCGGACGGGTCCGGTGGCGCGCTCGCGTGGTCCCGGGCGAACGCGGCGAGCGCGGCACCGTCGATGACCTTGCGGTTCGAGGCGTCGGCCTGCACGGGGAGCGTGCCCGCGTCGACCCAGCGCCGCACGGTGTCGTCGCTGACGCCGAGCAACCGGGCGGCGTCGGCGATCCTGAACTGCGGCACGAACAGGACAATAGTTCCGCGGATGCGATGACGACCAGGTAGGGCCCGTCCTGTGGTTGGGTGCAGCCGTGGACTTCGAACCCAGCAGCGTGGCGGCCGACCACACCGAGCGGATGCGAGCGTTCCTCGACGAGAAGATCATTCCGGCCGAGGCGGAGTACGAAGCGTTCCGGTCCGAGCGCCGGGGCACGCCGCAGGAATGGGACCTGCCGCCCGTGGTCGAGGAGCTGAAGGCGGAGGCGCGCGCCCGCGGACTGTGGAACCTCTTCCTGCCGAGCGTCTCGGGCCTGTCCAACCTCGAGTACGCCCCGGTCGCCGAGGTGTCCGGGTGGTCGCCGACGATCGCGCCGGAGGTCATCAACTGCCAGGCGCCGGACACCGGCAACATGGAGACGCTGCACCTGTTCGGCACGCCCGAGCAGAAGCAGCAGTGGCTGGAGCCGTTGCTGGACGGCGAGATCCGCTCGGCGTTCGCGATGACGGAACCCGACGTCGCCTCCTCGGACGCCACGAACGTCCAGACGCGGATCCGCCGCGAGGGCGACGAGTACGTGATCAGCGGGCGCAAGTGGTGGATCTCCGGCACCGCCGACCCCCGCTGCAAGATCTTCATCGTCATGGGCAAGACCGACCCGGACGCGGCGAAGCACCGGCAGCAGTCGATGGTGCTGGTGCCGCGCGACACCCCGGGGCTGGAGATCAAGCGGCACCTGCCCACGTTCGGCTACCAGGACCAGCACGGGCACTCCGAGCTGGCGTTCCACGACGTGCGCGTGCCGGTGTCGAACCTGCTCGGCGAGGAGGGTGGCGGGTTCGCGATCGCCCAGGCCCGGCTCGGCCCCGGGCGGATCCACCACTGCATGCGCCTGATCGGCATGGCCGAGCGCGCGATCGACCTCATGGTGCGCCGGGCCCGCTCCCGCACGGCGTTCGGCAGGCCGCTCGCCGACCAGGGCGTGGTGCGCGAGCAGATCGCCCACTCGCGGATCGAGGTGGAGCAGGCGCGGCTCCTCGTCCTCAAGACCGCCTGGCTCATCGACCGGTACGGCTCGAAGGGTGCGGCCACCGAGATCGCCGCGATCAAGGCGCTCTGCCCGCGCATGGCCTGCACGGTGATCGACCGGGCCCTCCAGGTGCACGGCGGCGCCGGGATGAGCGACGACGTGCCGCTGGCGTCCTTCTACGTCTGGGCCCGCGCCCTGCGCCTGGCCGACGGACCTGACGAGGTGCACCTGCGTTCGGTCGCCCGCCAGGAGCTGGGGCGCCACGACTGACGGATCCACCCTTCTTTCGGACAGCAGTCGAACCGGCAGATGCGGATCGAATCGCGGATTCTGATCGCAGCTGCGGAACTCTGCCGAATGCGTGATCCACGACCCCTCCACGCCCGTTTTCGGGCTATTACGCTCGTGGCGTGACGGCAACCGAGCTCGGACTTCCGGCGGTGCGAGGGGCGGCCCCCCGCGATCCGGCGCGCCCCGCCGACCCGCGGCTCGTCGACTCGTTCGGCAGGGTCGCCACCGACTTGCGGATCTCCCTCACCGACCGCTGCAACCTGCGCTGCTCGTACTGCATGCCGGCCGAGGGGCTGGACTGGATGCCGCGCGCGGAGCAGCTCACCGACGACGAGCTGATCCGCCTGATCACCATCGCGGTGCGCGACCTCGGGGTGCACGAGCTGCGGTTCACCGGCGGCGAGCCGCTGCTGCGCCGCGGGCTGGAGCACCTGATCGCCGCGGCGGCGGCGTTGGAGCCGCGGCCGGACATCTCGCTCACCACCAACGGGATCGGCCTCGCCCGCCGGGCGGAGGCGCTTGCCGCGGCCGGCGTCAACCGGCTCAACGTCTCGATGGACACGCTGCGGCCGGACCGCTTCGCGACCATCACCCGTCGTGACCGCCTCGCGGACGTCCTGGACGGCCTCGCGGCCGCCCGGGCGGCCGGCCTCGACCCGATCAAGATCAACACTGTGCTCCTGCGGAACGTGAACGACGACGAGGCGGTGCCGCTCCTGCGGTTCGCCCTCGAGCACGGCTACGAGCTGCGGTTCATCGAGCAGATGCCGCTCGACGCCCAGCACGGCTGGGAGCGGTCGGAGATGGTCACCGCCGGCGAGGTGATGGAGAGGCTGCGCGAGGGCTTCACGCTCACGCCCGACCCCGCCGAACGCGGGGGCGCGCCCGCCGAGCGGTGGCTCGTCGACGGCGGGCCGGCCAGGGTCGGCGTGATCGCGTCGGTCACCCGGCCGTTCTGCGGGGCGTGCGACCGCACCCGGCTCACCGCCGACGGCCAGATCCGCTCGTGCCTGTTCGCGCGCACCGAGACCGACCTGCGCGCGCTGCTGCGGGGCGGCGCGGCCGACGCCGAGATCGCCGAGACGTGGCGGCACGCGATGTGGGGCAAGCTCGCGGGCCACGGGATCGACGACCCCGACTTCTTGCAGCCGGACCGTCCGATGAGCGCGATCGGGGGCTGAGGATGACCACCAGCACGACCACCGCCACCACCCTGACCGTTCGCTACTTCGCCGCCGCCCGCGCCGCCGCGGGCGTGGAGACCGAGCCGGTGGAGGTGTCCGGCACGGTCGACGACGCCATCCGCGCCATCCGCCACCGCCACGGCCCCGAGCTGGGCCGCGTGCTCGACCGCTGCAGCTTCCTGCTCGACGAGGTCGCGGTGCGCGACCGCACCACGGCCGTGCCCCCGGGCGCCACGCTGGACGTGCTGCCGCCGTTCGCCGGCGGTTAGCCGGCGCACGCCCGTCGGCTCACGCACCCCGCGTCGGCGGACGCGCCTCGTCGACGGGGCGCGCGGAGCGAGACGGGGGTGCGTGAGGCGGCCCCGGCCCGGGGATGCGGCCTGCCGGGAGCTCGACCTCAGGCGGCGGTCCGCGGCCGGCGTTGCAGGAAGTCCTGCGCGATCGCGTCGAACGTCGACCAGCGCACCCCCTCGTGCCCGGAGATGTGCTCGATCAACCGCTCCAGCATGAGCAACACCTGCGGCCGCCCGGAGACGTCGGGGTGGATCGTGAACGTGAACACCGCGTAGTCGAGCTCGCGGTACACCCAGTCGAACTGGTCGCGCCACAGCTCCTCGACCTGCCGCGGGTTGACGAACCCGTGGCTGTTGGGGCTGGTCTTGATGAACATCATCGGCGGCAGGTCGTCGAGGTACCAGCTCGCCGGGATCTCCACCAGGTCGGTCTCCTCGCCGCGCACCAACGGCTTCATCCACTCGCGGGCGGGCTTGTCGTAGTCGATCGGCGTCCACGAGTCCCCGACCCGCACGTAGTACGGCTCGAAGTCGCGGTGCATCAGCGAGTGGTCGTAGGTGATCCCCCGCTCGACCAGCAGCTCGTTCGTCACCCGGGAGAACTCCCACCAGGGCGCGACGTAGCCGGTGGGACGGCGACCGGCCCGCTCGGTGATCAGCTCGATGCAGTGGTCGAGGATGTCCGACTCCTGCTCGCGGCTCATCGCGATCGGGTTCTCGTGGCTGTATCCGTGCACGCCGATCTCGTACCCGGCGGCGACGATCTCGTCGAACTGCTCCGGGAAGGTCTCGATCGAGTGGCCGGGCCAGAACCACGTGGCCGGCAGGTCGTATCGGGAGAGCATGCGGTGGATGCGCGGCACCCCGACCTCGCCCGCGAACACTCCCCGGGAGATGTCACCCGGCGACCCCTCGCCGCCGTACGAGCCCAACCAGCCACCGACCGCGTCGACGTCGATGCCGAACGCCACGAAGATTTCCTTGGCCATACGGCAGTAGACACCGCCGTGCGGTTCAGCGCAGGCCGACGACGTCGCGGTAGCTGCGCCAGGTGCCGGCCGGTGTCGGCACGGTCTCGGCGGCGAGCATCGCGTGCGCCACCGCCCGGCTCACGACGTCGGCGGCCGCGGCGTGCAGGGCGACGAGCCCGGCCAGGTCGGGGACCGGCCGGGCGCCGGTGGACAGCGCGAACGCCGCGTCTCCGTCGGTCGCCGTGTGGGCAGGCACCACGGCGCGGGCGAGGCCGTCGTGGCCCATCGTCGCGAGGCGCCCGCACCCGGCCTTGTCCAGCGCGATGTCGGTGGCCACCACGGCCAGGGTCGTCGCCGTGCCGAGCGACGGCCGGAGCGGCGCCCGGCGCAGCTCGTCGAGCGCCGCCGCGCCGACCTCGAACGCCGGGAACTCCCCGGGCAGGCCCGCGCGCGCCCCGTGCAACAGGCCGGTGGCCGGATCGACGGGGGAACCCGCCGCGTTCGCGACGACGAGCGCTGCCACGACGGCGCCCCCGTCGAGCACCGCGCTGGCCGTGCCGATCCCGCCCTTGAGCCCACCGGCGAGCGCGCCGCTGCCGGCACCGACCACGCCCTGCGGGACGGGCCCGTCGGCGGCCGCGTCGTAGGCCGCGGCACCGGTGGCCGCATCCGGGCGGGCGGCGAAGTCGCCACCGCGGCCGAGGTCGAACACCACGGCACCCGGCACGATCGGCACCACACCGCCCGGCACGGGGAAGCCGATGCCCGCCGCCTCCAGCCGAGCCATCACCCCGCCCGCGGCCGCCAGCCCGTACGCACTGCCGCCGCTCAGCACCACTGCGTGCACGCGCTGCACGGTGGCGCCGGGGTGCAGCAGGTCGGTCTCGCGCGTGCCGGGTGCGGCACCCCGGACGTCCGCGCCCGCGACCGCGCCACCCTCGGGGGCCAGCACGACCGTCGTGCCGCTCAGGGCACCGGGCCCGTCGAGCGAGGCGTGGCCCACGCGCAGGCCGGGGACGTCGGTCAGGGCGTTGTGCGGTCCGGGGCGCATGTGGTCATCATCCAGGTGGCCGATTCCCGCCAGCGGGCGTGCCGGAGCTGGGCGAAGGTGGAGACATGACTGCCGTGCTGGATCGACTGGACGTCCCCGCCGTGGCGGAGCGCCTCGACACCGACGGCGTCGCGAGCACCCCGCCGCTGCTCACCCCCGAGCAGTGCGCGGACGTGGTCGCGATGCTCGACGAGGACGAGCGCTTCCGCAGCACCGTGGTGATGGCCCGCCACGCGTTCGGTGAGGGCAGCTACCGGTACTTCGCCGACCCGCTCCCGCCCCTGGTCCAGGAGCTGCGGGAACAGCTGTACCCGCCGCTGGCGGAGATCGCCAACACGTGGGCGGAGCGGCTGGGCGAGCGGACGTTCCCGGACCGGCTCGAGGGGCTGCTCGCCGAGTGCGCCGCCGCCGGGCAGCACCGGCCCACGCCGCTCGTGCTGCGCTACGGGCCGGGCGGGTACAACTGCCTGCACCAGGACGTCTACGGCGACCTGACGTTCCCGCTCCAGTTCCTCGTGATGCTCAGCCGCCCGGACGAGGACTTCACCGGGGGTGAGAGCGTGTTCGTGGAGCAGCGGCCGCGCCAGCAGTCCCGCCCGATCGTGCTGCGGCCCCGGCAGGGGGAGGCCGTCGTGTTCCCCGTGCACCACCGGCCGAAGCGGGGAACGCGCGGCTTCCACCGCGTGCAGATGCGGCACGGGGTGAGCGCCGTGCACAGCGGGAACCGGCACGTGCTGGGGATCATCTTCCACAACGCCCGATGACGTCCGCCCTCCTGCCACGGGAGCGCCGGGTGCTCGCACCTGGCGCCGTGCACGTGCCGGACCGGCTCGACCTCGACCAGCAGCGGATGCTCGTTCGGGCGTGCCGGGAGTGGGCGAGCGAGGGACCCGGCATCCGCGCCGCCGTGCTGCCGAACGGCGGGCAGATGTCGGTGCGCAGCGTGTGCCTCGGCTGGCACTGGTACCCCTACCGCTACTCCCGCACGCGGGACGACCAGGACGGATCACCGGTGGCGCCGTTCCCGGAATGGCTCGGCGACCTGGGCCGTGACGCTCTCGCCGACGCGTACGGCGACCCGGAGCGTGCCCGCACCTACCGCCCCGACATCGCGCTGATCAACCACTACTCCGCCGACGCGCGGATGGGCCTGCACCGCGACGGCGACGAACGCGCGCTCGACCCCGTGGTGTCGTTCAGCATCGGGGCGCCGTGCGTCTTCCGGCTCGGCAACACCGCCAACCGCGGCCGCCCGTGGACCGATGTGGAGCTGCGCTCCGGCGACCTGGTGGTCTTCGGTGACGAGAGCCGCCTCGCCTACCACGGCGTGCCGAAGCTGCTGCCCGCCGACGACGTACCCGACACCGGCCTGGCGACCGGCCGCCTCAACATCACGCTGCGGGTGTCCGGGCTGGGGTGATATCCGACAACCGGCCGCCCCTCCCGGAGGACGAGCCTGCAGCGCAGCACCCGCCCGGCTGCGCGGTCAGGACCCGCGGGGGCCGACCCGGCCCCCATCCGCGACCCGGTCGAGCCACTCCCGCAGGAGCACCCGCTCGGACTCGGTGAGCACCGCCAGCTCCGGCAGCTGGGCCCGCAGGGTCACGGCCGCGGGGACGGGCCCGGCGTCGGCAGACGCACGGGAAGGCCCGTCGGTGGTGATGGTGGCGATCACCGACTCGCGCGCGAACTCGGACAGGGCGGGATCGCGCCGCTCCGGGGCCATCCCGATCAGCGTGAGCGTGATGCCACGCCCCGTCGAGTGCACCAGGTGCGCCGCGCGCTCCTCGCTCACCCGCAGGCGGCCCGCCTCGGCGATGCGCCCGATCATGCCGGCGAGCACGGTGGCCGACTGGCGCTGGGCCTGCGACTCGACGCCAGGCCGCGGCTCCCCGAAGACGAGCGTGTAGAGCGCGGGGTGCGCCAGCCCGAAGCCGACGTGCAGGTCCCAGCCCCGCCGCAGGTCGGCCACCGGGTCCGGGTCCCGCTCGCGAACGGTCTTGTCGTGCAGGTACTCGGCGATGCCGTGGCCGGCGACCGCGTCGAGCAGGCCCTGTTTGTCGCCGAAGAGGCGGTAGATCGTCGGCGCCTGCACGCCGGCCGCGGCACTCACCGCCCGCGTGGACACCGCCTCGCGCCCACCCGTGGCCAGCAGCTCGGCGGCCGCCTCGACGATGCGCTCGCGCGTCGTCCTCGCATCCATGCTTCCAACGATAACACGTAATTGTTAGCACTGTTGCGCTATCACCGGAAACGTGCTTCGGTTAGCAGTGGAAGCAGCACGACACGAGGAGGAACCATGGACACGCGCAAACTGGGGACCGACGGTCCGGAGGTCTCCGCCCTGGGTCTCGGCGCGATGGGGATGTCCGACCTCTACGGGCCGGCCGACGAGGCCGAGGGCATCGCCACGATCCACGCGGCGATCGACGCCGGGATCACCATGATCGACACCGGGGACTTCTACGGCTCCGGGCACAACGAGATGCTGATCCGCGACGCTCTCCGGCAGCGCGACCGCGACGACGTCGTGATCAGCGTCAAGTTCGGCAGCAGGCGGAGCCCCGACGGCGCCTTCCAGCCCGTCCCGGCCGATACCGATCCGGCCGCCGTCAAGGACCGGCTCGCCTACACCCTGCGCCGGCTCGGCACCGACCACGTCGACATCTACCGCCCCACCCGGCTCAACCCGAACGTCCCCATCGAGGACACCGTGGGCGCCATCGCCGAGATGGTCCAGGCCGGATACGTCCGGCACATCGGGCTCTCCGAGGTCGGCGTGGCGACGCTGCGCCGGGCCGCCGCCGTGCACCCGATCAGCGACCTGCAGATCGAGTACTCCTTGCTCTCCCGCGGCGTCGAGGCCGAGATCCTGCCGGCGGCGCGGGAGCTCGGCATCGGCGTCACCGCCTACGGGGTCCTCTCCCGCGGGCTGCTGTCCGGCCACTGGCGGCCGGACCGCGCGCTGACCGGCGGCGACTTCCGCGGGCAGGTGCCCCGCTTCCAGGGCGAGAACCTGGCCGCCAACCTCGCCCTCGTCGACGCCCTGCGCACGGTCGCGGCGTCGATCGGGGCGACGGTCGCGCAGGTCGCCGTCGCGTGGGTGGCCTCCCGCGGCACCGACATCGTGCCGCTGATCGGAGCGCGCCGGCGCGACCGGCTACAGGAGTCGCTCGCCGCCGCCGACCTCGTCCTGGACGAGGCCGCCCTCCGCGCGATCGAGTCGGCCGTGCCCGCCGGCGCCGCCGCGGGCGACCGCTACCCCGCCCAGCAGATGGCCGTCCTGGACAGCGAGCGGTGACGGCCGTGTCCGTGGCCCTGATCACCGGCGCAGCCACGAGCCGTCTCCGCACCGCGTTGCCGGCACTCGTCGCCCTCGCGCTCGCGACGGGATGCGCGAGCGCACCCGGCGGCACCGGTGTCCCGGGACGCACCCACCCCGACGACGACAGCGCCCCCGCGGTCAGCCCGGTGGTCCCGCCGGTGACCGCCGCCCCGCGAGGACCCGTCGCTCCGGTCGAGGTACCGCAGGTGGCGGCGGTCACCGAGGTGGCATCGGGACTTCACATGCCGTGGGGTCTGACGTTCCTCCCCGACGGGTCGGCGCTCGTGTCGAGCCGCGACTCCGGCGACATCGGCCACATCCCACGGAGCGGCGGGCGCGCGTCGCGCGTCGGGACGGTCCCCGGGGTGACCGAGAGCGCCGAAGGCGGCCTGCTGGGCCTCGCCGCCTCCCCCGGCTTCGCCGTCGATCGGACCGTGTACGCCTACGTATCCACCGGCGCCACGAACCGGGTGGTCGCCGTGCGGACCGCCGAGGACCTGCGATCGATGAGCGACGCACGGGTCGTGCTGGACGGGATCGGCACAGCGGACCGCCACCACGGCGGCAAGCTGGCCTTCGACCGCGAGGGCAACCTCTGGGTCGGCACCGGCGACGCGTTCGATCGGAGTCGCTCCCCCGACCCGCTCTCGCTCAACGGGAAGGTGCTGCGGATCCGGCCCGACGGCTCGCCCGCAGCGGGCAACCCGTTCGGAACGGCGGTGTTCTCGCTGGGGCACCGCAACGTCCAGGGGATCGCGTTCGGTCCGGACGGCACGGTCTACGCCTCGGAGCTCGGCCACCGCACCTGGGACGAGGTCAACGTCCTGCGGCCCGGCCTGGACTACGGGTGGCCCGAGGCCGAGGGGGTCGATGGGACCACCGGGGAACCACCGATCTTCGCCCTGCACCCGGACGAGGCGTCGCCGTCCGGCATCGCCTTCGCCGGCGACTCGCTGTGGATGGGGGCGCTGTCCGGGCAGCGGCTCTGGCAGCTCCCCGTCAGCGCGGGTCAGGCCGCGGGCGAGCCGGTCCCGCACTTCATCGGCGAGTACGGCCGGATCCGCGCGGTCGAGGTCGCGCCGGACGGCACGCTGTGGATCGTCACCTCGAACACCGACGAGGCGACCTGGGGAGGTACCGACCCCCGTCCCGGCGACGACCGCATCCTGCGGGTCGAGCTGACCGCCGCGTGACGGGGCCGCTGCTGGTTGCAGCCCTCGGCCGGCCACGACAAAGCCACTCTCCCCGACGCCGTTGCGGGAGAGTGGCGTTGTCGCAGTGCCGGAAGGTCAGCGGCGGGCGCGGCGGATCAGGAAGATGATCAGGAGCAGCAGCACCCCGCCTGCCACCGGGGCCAGGCGCTTGAGCACCGGGGCGCCCGCGGTGTCGAGCAGGTCGATCGCGTCGACCTCGCTGCGCATCGGGCCTGCCGCCTGCTTCGGCGCGGACGCGAGCACCGGGCCCGTGGCGCCCTGCGCCGATCCGCTGCCGTTCGTGCTGCCGTTCGCGCTGCCGCTCGTGGCGGGCGCGGCGACCGACCCGCCCGCCGGCGCGGGCGCGGCCGCGCCACCCGAGCTCGCCGCGGCCGGGGCGGGGGACGGCGCGGCCGGAGCCGACGAGGCCTTCTCGGCAGCGGGCTCCTCGGCGGCCGGGGCCAGCTTGCTGGCGACGCAGGCCGAGAACTGCCCGATGATCTTGTCAGCGACGTCGGAGATGACACCGCGGCCGAACTGGGCGGGCCGGCCGGTGATGGTCATGTCGGTGACCATCGTGACGGCGGTGCGGTCCGGCCCGTCGGCCGTCATCGAGCCGGTGACGGTGGCGCTCGCGGTGCCGTTGCCCCGGGAGTCCCGCCCCGTCGCCTCGATGACGACCTTGTGGTTCGCCTCGTCGCGCGTGACGTAGGTGCCCTTGCCCTTGTAGGTGAGCGAGATCGGCCCGAGCTTCACCTTGACGGTGCCCGTGAACGAGTCGCCCTCGTACTCCTGCAAGGTGGCGCCGGGGAAGCAGGGAGCCACCGTCTCCGGCGTGTTCAGCGCCTCCCACGCCTTGTCGATCGGCGCGTCGATCGTGAACTTGTTCTCCAACTGCATCTTCTCTGTCTCCTCCACAAAGCCGCAGGACGCCTGCCCCGGATGACCAGAGCAGGCGTCCTGCGGAACGAGCGTCAGCCTGCGGCGGCCAGCACCGCGCGGCCCGTGAGCACCTTGGCCAGGTGTTCACGGTAGTCCGCGGCGGCATCCGCGTCACTCGGCGCAGCAGTGCCCTCGGTGACCCGATCGGCTGCCGCCCGCACCGCGTCGGCGGTGGCCGGCTGCCCGACGAGCGCCTGCTCGACACCGGTGGCGCGGATCGGCGTGCTGCCCATGTTCGTGAGCCCGACCCTCGCCTCGGCGATCGTGCCGCCCTCGACCCGGACGGCGGCCGCGATCGCGACCATCGACCACGCCTGCGCCGTGCGGTTGAACTTCTCGTAGTGGCTGCCCCAGCCCGTGTACTTCGGGAACCGGATCTCGGTGAGGACGTCGCCCTCGCCGAGCGCGGTGGTGAAGTAGTCGACGAAGAACTCGGACGCCGGCACGGTGCGGCGGCCGGACGGCCCGGCGATCACGAGCTCGGCGTCGAGGGCGAGCGCGACGGCGCCGAGGTCGCCCGCCGGGTCGGCGTGGGCGAGCGAGCCGCCGAGCGTGCCGCGGTGGCGCACCTGGTTGTCGGCCACGGTCTCGGTGGCCTGCCCGAGCAGCGCGACGTGCTGCTGCACGGACTCGTCCCGGATGATGTCGTAGTACGACGTCATGGCCCCGATCGCGACGCGGTCGCCCTCGTCGCGGATCCCGCGGAGCTCGGCGATGCCGCCGAGGTCCACGAGGAGGGTGGGAGCGGCGAGCCGCAGCCGCAGCACCGGGAGCAGGCTCTGCCCGCCCGCGATGATCTTGGCGTCGTCGCCCGCCTCCTGCAGGGCCTGGATCGCCTCGTCGACCGACGACGGCTTGACGTAGTCGAACTGGGCCGGGATCACTGGACCTCTCCCTGGGGGTTGTTCGGGTCGATCGAGCCGAGGCCCGCGCCCGGAGAATGGGTGTCGACGGGCGTCTCCTGCGTGGAACGGCCCCTCGCGTCCTGGATGGCCCGCCACACGCGCTGCGAGGTGCACGGCATCTCGACGTCCGAGACCCCGAGGTGGCGGATGGCGTCGATCACGCCGTTGACGATCGCCGGGGTGGAGGCGATCGTGCCGGCCTCCCCGACGCCCTTGACGCCCAGCGGGTTGCTGGTGGCAGGCGTGCTCACCACGTGGGTGTCGAAGCTGGGCAGGTCGGCGGACGACGGCAGCGTGTAGTCGACGAACGTGGCGTTGACCAGGGTGCCCTGCTCGTCGTAGTTGGCCTCCTCGAACAGGGCCTGCGCGATGCCCTGGGCGAGCCCGCCGTGCACCTGCCCCTCGACGATGAGCGGGTTGATCACCGTGCCGACGTCGTCCACGCAGACGTACTTGCGCACGTCGACGCGCCCCGTCTCGGTGTCTACCTCGATCGCCGCGAGGTGCGTGCCGTGCGGGAAGGAGAAGTTCTCCGGGTCGTACACGGCGTCGGCGTCGAGCGAGGGCTCCATCCCCTCCGGGAGGTCGTGCGCCATGAAGGCGGCGAACGCGATCTCCTGGATGGCCTTGCCCTTGTCGGTGCCGCGGACCGTGAAAGTGCCGTTCGCGAACTCGAGGTCCTTCTCGTCCGCCTCGAGCATGTGGGCCGCGAGCCTCCTGGCCTTCGCGATCACCTTCTGCGCCGCGTCGACGATCGCGATGCCACCGACGGCGAGCGAGCGCGAACCGTAGGTGTCGAGGCCCTTCGGTGAGATCTGGGTGTCACCGTGCAGGATCTCGACGTCCTCGAAGGGCACGCCGAGCTGGTCGGCCACGATCTGGCTGAACGCGGTCTCGTGCCCCTGCCCGTGCGCCGACGCCCCGGTGATGACCTCCACCTTGCCGGTGGCGAGCATCCGGATGCTCGCGGCCTCCCAGCCGCCCGCCCCGTAGGACAGCGACCCGAGGACCCGCGACGGGGCCAGCCCGCACATCTCGGTGAACGTCGAGATGCCGATGCCCAGCTGCACCGGGTCGCCCGAGCGCCGCCGCTCCTCCTGCTCGCGGCGCAGGCCCGCGTAGTCGAACAGCTCCATCGCCTGCCGCGTGGCCTGCTCGTAGTTGCCGCTGTCGTAGGTGAGCCCGCACACCGTGGTGAACGGGAACTCCTCGTGCTTGATCCAGTTCTGCTGGCGCAGCTCCATGGGATCGCGGCCCAGCTCGACGGCAAGCTCGTCCATGATCCGCTCGATGGCGAACGTGGCCTCCGGCCGCCCGGCACCCCGGTAGGCGTCGGTGAGCGTCTTCGTGGTGAAGACGTTGGTGCAGGTGAACTTGTACGCCGGGATCTTGTAGATCGCGTTGAACATGAACGCGCCGAGGATCGGCACCCCGCCGCCGACGAGGCCCAGGTAGGCCCCCATGTCGGCCAGCAGCTTGACGTCGAGGCCGGTGACCGTGCCGTCCATCTTCGCCGTGATCGTGATGTCCTGGATCTGGTCGCGGCCGTGGTGCGCGGTGAGCAGCGACTCGGAGCGCGTCTCGGTCCACTTGACCGGCCTGCCGAGCTTCTGCGCGAGCGCGACGCACAGCATCTCCTCGGGGAGCACCCCGATCTTGCCGCCGAACCCGCCGCCGACGTCGGGGGCGATCACCCGCAGCTTGCTCTCGGGGACCCCGAGCGTCACCGACGTCATCGTGCGCAGGATGTGGGGGACCTGCGTGGACGAGTAGAAGGTGATCTGCTCGCCGGTCGGGTCCACGACCACGGAGCGCGGCTCCATGAACGCCGGGATGAGCCGCTGCTGGATGAACCGGCGGCGCACCACGACGGAGTCCGGATCGGCCTCGGCCGCCGAGATCGCATCCGCGACGTTGCCGCCGCTGCCCGCCTCACCGGAGTCGAAGACCCAGGTGGCGCTCTCGTTGGTGCCGAGGTCGGGGTGCACGAGCGTGGCACCGTCGGCGAGGGCGGCCTCCATGTCGAGCACCGGGTCGAGCGGCTCGTAGTCGACGTCGACGAGCTCGGCGGCGTCCTTGGCCGCCGCGGCCGACCGGGCGACGACGACGGCCACGCCCTCACCGGCGAAGTGCACGGCGCTGCTGGCGAGCAGCGGGCGCTGCGGTGTCTTCTGGTCGGGGGTGATCGGCCACGCGTTGGGCAGGCCGACGCTCTCGACCCCGAGGTCCGCCGCGGTGTAGACGCCGACGACGCCGGGGGCCGACTTGGCCGGAGCCGTGTCGATCGCGTTGATCCGCGCGTGCGCGAACGTCGAACGGACGACGGCGATGTGCAGCGTGCCTGCGGGCGTGATCGAGTCGGTGTACCGGGTGCGGCCGGTGATCAGGCGCGCGTCCTCCTTGCGGACGCGGGCACGACCGATCTCGCCGGGTGTGGTGGGTTCGGCGGTCGTCGTCACGTCACTGCCCTCCCGCCACCGGGGTGGGGGTGTCGACCGGCGCCGAGGCACCGGGCTTCATCGCCTGCGCCGCGCTCTGCACGGCCCGAACGATGTTCTGGTAGCCGGTGCAGCGGCAGAGGTTGCCCTCCAGACCCTCGCGCACGGCGCGTTCGTCGGGGTCGGGGTTGTCACCCAGCAGGTCGACCGCCTGCATGATCATGCCGGGCGTGCAGTACCCGCACTGCAACGCGTGGCACTCGTTGAACGCCTTCTGCACCGGGTGCAGCTCGCCGTCGCGGGCGAGCCCTTCGATCGTCGTGATCTCCGCGCCGTCGGCCTGCACCGCGAGCACGGAGCAGGACTTCACGCTCTGCCCGTTCAGGTGCACCGTGCAGGCACCGCAGTTGCTGGTGTCGCAGCCGATGACCGTGCCGGTCTTCCCCAGGCGCTCCCTCAGGTAGTACACCAACAGCATGCGGGGTTCGATGTCGTCGACGTACTCCACGCCGTCGACGGTGACCCGAACCTGTGCCATGTGACCTCTCCTCACCACGAGCGCGGTGCCGCTACACAGAGCGACACGGGACGCACCGGGCGCAGCCGAGCCGCGCCCGGGTGCCGCACACGACGCTGTGGCGGCGCCCACAATCAGACCGCCGATCATTCACGCATGCAAGGGCGACGAATCGCACGTCACGGCGGGATATGGCGCTGACCGAGACGGACCAGCCCGTAATCCGCAAACGCGGATCGTTTGGCGTTAGCGACCCGCAGCAGCGGAAGCACGTCCCCTCCAGGTTCACCTGTCCGTACCAATCCGGACGGGGCGGTGAAGATCACTCGACGGTGCTGCGCCGGGGGTGCTCGTCCTGGCCGGTGCCCACCGGGCGCAACGGGCCCAGCGTGCGGTGACGCAGGGCCCCCCACCAGAGCCCGCCGCCGTAGGCGAGGTCGTCGAGCCTGCGGGCGAGCAGGTACCCGGGCAGGCCGGGCCGGGCCGGGTCGTGGCGTTTGCGCCACCAGTCGAGCACGCCTTCGGCCAGCGCGATCACGGCCACGGTGCGCCGGGCGCGGCGCGACACCAGCGCCGCGGCCACGGACAGCGGCCAGTAGTGCCGGGTGACGGCGTCGGCGGTCTGCATCACGGTGCCGACGGCGCCGAGCCCGATCAGCCGGGCGGCGGTGCGACGCGGCTCGCGCACCGGCAGCTTGCGCGCGAGCTGCTCGGCCGCACCCGCCGCCACGGCGAGCGCGGCGAGCACGGCCCACGGCCGCCCGCGCAGCAGCAGCACCGAGACCGCCGCGGACCAGGTGTTGAGCACCATCGGCGGCACCGATCCCGGGTGCCGCAGCGACAGCGGGGCGGCGCCGGTGCCGTAGTACGCCTTGCGCAGCCACCAGGCGGCGAGGCTCGTCCGGTGGTCGTGCGCGACCCGGGCCGCCGGCTCGTAGCGCAGCCGCCAGCCCGCCTCGTGCAGCCGCAGCACGAGGTCGACGTCCTCCGCCACGTGCATCCGGTCGTCGAAGCCCCCGCCGACGGCGGCGCGGCGCACCACCATCGCGGCGCTCGGGACGTAGGCCACCCGGCTCTTCGGTACGACGAGCGCCGGGTCGGCGCCCAGGTCCAGCGACGAGCGCACCGACTCGTAGCCGCCGAGCCAGCCATCGCCTGCCAGCGCGACGACCCGCGGCGCGGCCAGCGCCACCGCCGGATCGGCGAAGCCGGCGAGCAGCGGGCCGAGCCACCCGGGCTGCGGGACCACGTCGGAGTCGAGGAACGCGACGAGCGGCGTGGGCGCGGCCGCGAGCCCCGCGTTCCGCGCCGCCGCCGGGCCCCTCGCCCTCGGGTGCCGCAGCAGCACGGCGCCCGCCGCCTCCGCGACGGCGCGGATGCCTGCGGCGTCGGCCGAGCCGTCGTCGACGACGACGGTGGCCCCGAGACCCGCCGGGAGCGCGGCGAGCAGCCGCGCGAGCCCGTCGACGCGGTCCTTCACCGGCACGACGACGGTGACGTCCGACGCGGGCGGGACCGCGGCGGGCGGCACGGCCACCGGGTGCGCGATGCCCGCGTCCAGCAGCCTGCGGGCGAGCGTCGCCGACGTGGGGTCGCAGACCTCCACCTCGCCGTCGCGGAACCGGGCCGCCGCCGCGGCGGACAGGCGCAGCATCCGCGGCGGGGCGCCGCCGAACAGGACCGTGCCGTCGTCCACCACGAGCGCCTGCCGATCGAGGGCGACCCGCATCCCGTACGGCAGCGCCTCCTCCACGGAGCCGAGCCTAGGCCGTGATCGCCCGCCGCTGGGATGCTCGTGGGGTGACCGCACCGCTGCTGCCCGAGTACGGGCGCCGCTCCCTCGCCGAGGTGCTGCCGGCACTGCTCGCCGCCATCGGCGTACCCGGCCCGCCGCCCGCGCTGACGGTGCCGCCCGCCCGCGCTGCGGCGCTGCTGCTGGTGGACGGGCTGGGCAGCGAGCTGCTGCGCCGGCACGCCGCCGACGCGCCGTTCCTCGCGAGCCTCCCCGACGCGGGACCGGTGACGTCCGGCTTCCCGTCGAGCACGTCGATCGGCCTCACCTCGCTCGGCACCGGCGTTCCGCCGGGTGCGCACGGGATGCTCGGGCTGTCGCTGTTGGCCGGCGGGGAGCTGCTGGACACGCTGCGCTGGACCGTCCAGGGCGGACGGACCGATCTGCGCGAGCGGCTCGTGCCGGAGGAGGTCCAACCGGTGCCCACCCTGCTGGAGCGGGCCGCGGCAGGCGGTGTCGCGGTCTCCGTCGTGACGCTCGGGGAGTTCGACGGCTCCGGGCTCACCCGGGCCGCGCTCCGCGGCGGCCGCTTCCTGGGCACGTACGCGCTCGGCGACCTGGCCGCGGGCGTCCTCGGCGCGGTCGCAGGGCCCGGGACGCAGCTCTGCTACGGCTACCACCGCGATCTCGACGCCATGGGGCACCTCCACGGCCCCGGTTCGCTGCCGTGGCGGCTGCAGCTCGCCCAGGTCGACCGGCTCGTCGAGCTCGTCGCGGACCGCCTGCCACCGGACGTGGTGCTCGTGGTCACCGGTGACCACGGCATGGTGGCGGTCGACCGGAAGTACGACGCGGACACCGACCCGGTGCTGTCCGACGGCGTCGCGCAGCTGTCCGGCGACCCGCGGGCCCGCCACGTCCACGTCCGCCCCGGCGCGGTGGAGGACGTGCTCGCCACCTGGCGGGCCGTGCTGGGGGACGGCGCGTGGGTCGTGCCCGCCGAGCAGGCGGTGGCCGACGGCTGGTTCGGCCCGGTGGTGGCGCCGCAAGCCCGCGACCGCATCGGCGACGTCGTGGTCGCGGCGCGCGGGGGCACCGCCGTGATCCGGTCGCGGGTGGAACGGTTCATCTCGCGGATGCCGGGCCAGCACGGCTCGCTCACCGCCGACGAGCAGCTCGTGCCGCTCCTGCTCGCCGCACGGCGCCCGACCGGGTGAACTCCACCGAACACGCCGTGACGGCAACCTCAGATGTTCCTCAATTCTGTGGCAGCGCGATCCACGATTACCCCACCCTGGTCTGATCCGCTGAACGGGGGGATCGCAATGGAGCTCGTCGTCGATGTCGAGCTGAGCGTCCGTGATCGGGCCATCCTGCGCGCCGTGGCGTGCGGACGTGCCGAGCTCGTCTGGGGCTCGGAGCCCGACCTCTACCTCGACGGTCGCTTCTGCTGCGACCAGGGCGCCGTGCACCGGCTGGTGCGCGCCGGCCTGATCGCCCCTGAGGTCGAGGGTGCCGTCGGCCAGCGCCTCCCCGCGGTGATCACCACGGCCGGGCGCCTCGAGCTCGTGGCCTGACACCGCGGGCGGGCCGCGCAGGTACCCGGCCCGTGAGCAAGCCGTCCGCCCGGCAGGAGCGGATCCTCGCCATCCTGCGCTCGCGCGGTCCGGCGCGGGTGGCCGAGCTGGCCCGCGAGTTCGACGTCTCGCCGATCACCCTCCGCCGTGACGCCGAGGTGATCGGCTCGCTGCTCGCTCTGGTCCCGCTCGTCGTGGCGTTCCTGATGTTGCAGCGGTACTGGCGATCGGGCCCCACGGCCGGGAGTGTGGAGTAGTGCCGCCACGCCAACGTGCCGCCTTCGCCATGTCCGCGACGACCGCCCGCCAGGTCCTCCACCCCGCCGCGATCGAGCGCATCGCGGCCGTCGTCGACGTCGACCGGGACGTCGTGCTCGAGGGGTTCACGCGCGCCGAGCTCGCCGACGTCGAGCTGCTGGTCACGGGATGGGGATGCGCTCCGATCACCGCGGACGTCCTCGCCGCCGCGCCGCGGCTGCGCGCGATCGTCCACACGGCGGGCACCGTGCGCCAGCACGTCACCGAGGCGTGCTGGGAGCGGGGGATCGTGGTCAGCTCGGCGGCCGCGGCGAACGCCGTGCCGGTGGCGGAGTACGCGGTGGCGATGATCGTGCTCGCGGGCAAGCGGGTGCCCGACATCGCGCGGGAGTTCCGCGCGGCGCGGGCGCAGCGCGACTGGAACGAGATCTACCCGGACGCCGGCAACTACGGCGCCACGGTGGGGCTGGTCGGGGCATCGCTGATCGGGCGGCGGGTCGCCGACCTGCTGCGGCCGTTCGACCTCGAGGTCCTCCTGCACGACCCGTACGTGGCCGACGCCGAGGTGCGGGCCCTCGGCGCCGAGCCGGTGGCCCTCGACGACCTGTTCGCGCGCTCCGGCGTGGTGTCGCTGCACGCACCGCTGCTGCCCTCGACCACCGGTATGGTCGACGCCCGGCTGCTCGGGCTGATGCGCGACGGCGCCACCCTGCTCAACACCGCCCGCGGCGGTCTCGTCGACCACGCGGCCCTGGAGCGCGAACTGTTGTCCGGGCGGCTGCGCGCCGTGCTCGACGTGACCTCGCCGGAGCCGCTGCCGCCCGACTCGCCGCTGTGGGAGTGCGACGGCGTGCTGCTCACCCCGCACGTCGCCGGCTCCAAGGGCAACGAGCTGCGCCGGCTCGCCGACGCCGCGGCGGCGGAGGTGCAGCGCTGGGCCGCGGGCCTGCCGTTCGCACACCCCGTACGACGCGAGCTCCTGCCGATCACCGCCTGACCGTATTGCCCACCCCGCCGGCTCCGCAAGCTCCGCCGGCTCTCCCCCCAGGCTCACCCACCCCGGCGGCTCCGCAAGCTCCGCCGCTCTCCGTCCCCCGAGGAGGCCCCGATTCCCGCCGACGACTTCGCCCTGAGCCCGGACACCGGCTGGACCCGCCGGCACTGGACCGCCGTGGCCGACGACCTGCTCGCCGCCGTGCAGCGGTTCCGCTCGCCCCGCGGCGGGCGGATCGACCTGCCCGGCGCACCGGCGAAGGCCGGCGTCGCCTCGGACGGGCTGGAGGGGTTCGCGCGCACCTTCCTGCTCGCCGCGTTCCGCACCGCGGGCGACGGGGACGGCGCGCCCGTCGAGCCCTATCTGGACGGGCTGGTCAGCGGGCCGGCAGGCGACGATGCGGACAGGTGGCCGCCGATCGGCTCGCACGGGCCGGGAGGGCAGCCGATGGTCGAGTCGGCGTCGGTGGCGCTCGGGCTGCTGACCGCGCGGCACTGGACGTGGGACCGGCTCGACGACGGCGAGCGGGACCGCCTGGAGGAGTGGCTGCGCGGGGCGCTGCGCCACGAGCCCGCGCCGAACAACTGGTACCTGTTCCCGATGGCCGTGGCGGCCTTCCTCGACGAGGTCGGTCGCGGCGACGCCGAGACCGCCCGTGCCCTCGACCGCGCGCACGACCTCCTGGAGGGCTGGTACCGCGGCGACGGCTGGTACAGCGACGGAGACGGCCGCGCCTTCGACCACTACATCGGCTGGGCGATGCACCTGTACCCGGTGCTGGTTGCACACCTGCGCGGAGACACCGCGCGGCTGGAGCACCTCGGCCCGCGGCTGGAGGAGTTCCTCGGCTCGTTCGCCGCCACCTTCGACGTCGACGGGGCGCCGCTGCGCCAGGGCCGCTCGCTCACCTACCGCACCGCGGCCCTGTCCGCCGTCGCGCTGGGCGAGGTGGTCGGGTGGACGCCGCTTCGACCCGGCCAGACCCGGCGCATCCTCTCCGCCGGGCTGCGCTACTTCCTCGACCGCGGCGCGCTGACCGACGGGATCCTCTCCCGCGGCTGGCACGGCCCGCACGCGGCCACCCTGCAGACCTACTCCGGCCCGGCGTCGCCGTACTGGGCCGGCAAGGGCTTCGTCGGGCTGCTGCTGCCGGAGTCGGCCCCGCTGTGGACGGCGGTCGAGGAGCCGCCGCCGTCGGCCGGGCCGGACCGCACGGTCGTCATCCCGTCGGTCGGCTGGCTGGTGCAGACCACGCGGGACGACGGCATGGTCCGCGTGCACAACCACGGCAGCGACCACATGAACCCGTGGGACGCCGAGGGCGCCGAGCCCGACCCGTTGTACGCCCGGCTCGCCTACTCCACCCGCACCGGCCCCACCGCCGTCCGCAACGCCGCCGACAACCACATCGCCCTGCACGTGCGCGGCCGGGAGAGCGTGCGGCGCCGGATCCACCCGATCGGCAGCGGGCCGGACTGGGTGGCCTCGTGGCACCAACCGCAGTTCCCCGGCTCCCCCGGACCCGTGCTCCCCCAGTGCCGCATCGAGAGCCTGGTCGTCGCCCGGGGGGCGTGGGAGGTGCACGTCCACCGGCTGCGAGCCGTGCCCGCCGGAGTTCCCGTCACGGTGACGGGATGGGCGCTCGCGGCCTCGACCCCGCAGGAGATCGACCAGCGGGTCGACGGCGGGTCGGTCGCGCTGCGCACGAAGGAGGCGGGCACCCGGCTCGTCGGCTGCCACGGCTTCGACACGGCAGGCGTGGAGAGGGCCCCGCAGGGCACGGCCTACGGCGCGTGGGCGCTGGTGCCGGCCCTGCGCGGCACCGTGGTTCCGGGCGAGCTACTGGTCGACGCCTCGACCCTCACCTCGGCGCCCGGGACCGCCGCGCCGGAGGTCGTGGTCGACGGCACGGAGGTCACCGTGGCGTGGGCCGACGGCGCGCACACGACGTGCAGCTGGGCGGCCGCGGTCCCGGAGGTGACCACCAGCCCGCACTAGTGTCCCGCGTCGGAAGTTCGGTGCGTATATCGGCGGATCCAGCTTTCCGCTGGGTGCGCCGGCGGGGACCACTAGGCTCACGGCGTGCCGGACACCCAGTACGAAGGCCTGCTCCGCCACGTGCTCGACACGGGCGCCCGCAAGGCGGACCGCACCGGCACGGGCACGCGGTCGGTCTTCGGCCACCAGCTGCGCTACCGGCTGTCGGACGGCTTCCCGCTGATCACGACGAAGAAGGTCCACTTCCGTTCGGTCGCGTACGAGCTGCTGTGGTTCCTGCGCGGCGACGCGAACGTCAGGTGGCTGCAGGAGAACGGCGTCACGATCTGGGACGAGTGGGCGGGCCCCGACGGTGACCTCGGGCCGGTCTACGGCGTGCAGTGGCGGTCGTGGCCCACCCCGGACGGCGGGCACGTCGACCAGATCAGCGAGGTGCTGCGCACGCTGCGCGAGAACCCCGACTCCCGGCGGATCATCGTGTCCGCGTGGAACGTCGCCGACATCCCGCGGATGGCGCTGCCGCCCTGCCACGCGTTCTTCCAGTTCTACGTCGCCGACGGCGAGCTGTCCTGCCAGCTGTACCAGCGCAGCGCCGACCTGTTCCTCGGCGTCCCGTTCAACATCGCGAGCTACGCGCTCCTGACGCACATGATCGCCGCGCAGGTGGGCCTCGGCGTCGGCGACTTCATCTGGACCGGCGGCGACTGCCACATCTACGACAACCACACCGACCAGGTCCGCACGCAGCTCGCCCGCGAGGCGCGGCCGTTCCCCACCCTGAGCCTGAAGCCTGCGGACAGCCTGTTCGACTACACCTTCGAGCACATCGCGCTCCACGGCTACGACCCGCACCCCGCCGTCAAGGCGCCGGTGGCGGTGTGATCGGGCTCGTCTGGGCGCAGTCGGCGAACGGCGTGATCGGCCGCGACGGCACGCTGCCCTGGCGCCTGCCGGAGGACATGAAGCACTTCCGCTCCCTGACCACCGGCGCCACCGTGCTCATGGGCCGCCGCACGTGGGAGTCGCTGCCACCGCGGTTCCGTCCGCTGCCCGGCAGGCGCAACGTCGTGCTGTCCCGCACGCCCCAGGACGGGGTGGAGACGTTCTCCGACCTGCAACGGGCGCTCGCCGCGGCGACCGGGGACGTGTGGGTGATCGGCGGCGCGGCGGTGTACCGGGCGGCGCTGCCGTTCGCGGACCGGATCGTGGTCACCGAGATCCGGGAGCCCTTCGACGGCGACGCGTACGCGCCGGACGTGGAGCGCCCGCCGGACTCGATGGGGGCGTGGCAGGAGTCGGAGACAGGGCTGCACTACCGGTTGCTGACCTGGGGCTGAGCCGACAGATCACGTCAGGCGGCCGGTTGGCGCTGGGCGCCAGCGGGCGACGCGGGCGCGGAGGGCGACGGTCATCTCCGCCAGCAGGCGCTCACCCTCCTCGGCGCTCGCGCCGGTCGGGTCGCCCAGCACGCCGTTCGGGCTGACCGCGGCCACGCCGCCGGCACGCATGGCCGGGAGCAGCTCGTCCAGCGGGGCGGTGGCGCCGGGCGCCGCCGCGGCCGTGCGGACGGCAGCGGGGTCGAGCGCCAGCAGGATCGACGTCTCGGTGCGGCCTGCGTGCGCGTCCCCGCCTGCCACGGCGCACGGCCACCAGGCGGCGTCGCGGCCCTCGGCACGCAGCTGCACCACGGCGTCCGGGACGGTGGGGAGGTTGCCGCCGTGACCGTTCACGAACACCAGCCGGGGTGCCCACCTCGCGGCCGAGCGGCCCAGCTCCACGAGCACGACCGAGAGCGCGTCATGCCCGATCGACAGGGTGCCGGCGAATGCCTCGTGCTCGCCGGACGCGCCGTAGGCCAGCGGCGGCGCGACCAGCAGCGCCGGGTCGTCGCCCGCCGCGCGCCGGGCGACGGCGGTGGCGACCCGGGTGTCGGTGTCGAGCGGGAGGTGCGGCCCGTGCTGCTCGCACGACCCGACCGGCACGAGCAGGGTGGCCGCCGGCACGTCGGGCCACGCGCGACCCCCGAGGCCCATCGGGCTCGGGTTCAGCTTCCCGCCACCGGGACCTGCAGGCTGGCGAGCGGGCTCTCGTCGCACGCGCGGTCCGGACGGGTGGTGAGGGTCAGGGGTACGGGGCCGCGGCCGACCCGCGGCGCCGACCTCGAGTGGTCGACGTCCGAGCGCGGGATCGCGGTGGACCCGTCGCGCGCGGCGAGCGCCTGCTCGCCGAAGCCGCGCACGCACTCCGGGTCGGGGCCGTCGAGCGGGAGGCCGGTGAAGAACTTGGCGGCCATGCACCCGCCCTGGCACGAGTCGTAGAAGCCGCAGCTGCGGCAGGCGCCGCCGGTCTGGGGCTGCCGCAGCTCGGCGAAGAGCTCGGAGCCCCGCCACACCTGCTCGAACCCGCCCGGCGAGCGGACGTTGCCCGCGAGGAAGTTCTCGTGGATCGCGAAGGGGCACGCGTAGACGTCGCCGACCGGGTCGATCAGGCAGACCACCCGCCCGGCCCCGCACAGGTTGAGCCCGGGCAGCGCCTCGCCGTAGGCGGAGAGGTGGAAGAACGAGTCGCCCGTCAGAACGTTCTCACCGTGCGCCACGAGCCAGTCGTAGAGCTGCCGCTGCTGCGCGGCCGTGGGGTGCAGCTCGTCCCACACGTCCGCTCCGCGGCCCGACGGCCGCAGGCGGGTGATGCGCAGCTGCGCGCCGAACCGGTCGGCGATCGCCGAGAACTCGTCGAGCTGGTCGACGTTCTGCCTCGTCATCACGACGCTGATCTTGGGCCGGGCGAACCCGGCCTCGGCCAGGTTCTCCAACGCCCTGATCGCGGTGGCGTAGGAGCCGGGGCCGCGCACGTGGTCGTTGACCTCGGCGGTGGCGCCGTCGAGCGAGATCTGCACGTCGACGTAGTCGGTGGCCGCGAGCTGTGCGGCCCGCGCCTCGTCGAGCTTGATCCCGTTGGTGGAGAACTTGACGCCGACGTCGTGGGTGACGGCGTAGTCGAGCAGCTCCCAGAAGTCGGAGCGCACGGTGGGCTCGCCGCCGCCGATGTTGACGTAGAAGACCTGCATCCGCTGGAGCTCGTCGATCACCGACTTCGCCTCGGCCGTGCTGAGCTCGCGCGGATCCCGCCGTCCCGAGGACGACAGGCAGTGCACGCACGCGAGGTTGCAGGCGTAGGTGAGCTCCCAGGTGAGGCAGATCGGGGAGTTCAGGCCGTACTGGAAGTGCTCGACCAGCTTCACGGTCGCTCCTCGATGGTTCCGTTGGCGGCCAGCCCGGCCAGTGCCCGCAGGTAGGCGGGGCGCTGGGCCGCGTCGAGGCCGGCTGCGTCGAGCGCCGAGTGCACGTCGGGGTGCCGCTCCAGCCCGGAGACGACCTCGACGAGCTGGGGGGTCTTCAGGAACGACAGCCTGCGGGTGCCGAAGTGGTAGACGAGCGCCCCGAAGGGCTCGGGGCGCACCGCCACCCGCGGGCTGCAGCGGTGGGGCCGCGCCGGGTCGAAGACCGGCGCCTCGGCGGTCACGTCAGTAGACGCCGCACATGCCGTCGATGGAGACCTCCTCGACGAGGGTCTCCTCGACGACGGGCTCCTCGGCGGGGGCCTGGGACTCGCTGGTGGGCGCCATGTACTTCCTCCTGACGACGATGGCCGGGGCGCGCCCGACGTTAATTGACACGTCGTGCCAAAGACAAGGCCCGCAAGACTGTTCCGGTGGAGTCCGACGTTCTCTTGCACATGTGCACCACGGCCGAATGGGAGCGGGCCCGCGCGGCCGGCGTGGTGGCGCCGCCGTCGCTCGCCGAGGCCGGGTTCGTGCACCTCTCGACGCCCGAGCAGGTCACGCTCCCGGCGAACCGGCTCTTCCCCGGCCGGCGGGACGTGCTGCTGCTGGTGATCGACCCCACCCGCATCGGCGTCGAGGTCCGCTGGGAGCCGGGGGTGCCCGGCGACCCCGAGTCGATGCGTTTCCCGCACGCGTACGGCCCGGTCCCGACGGCGGCGGTGACGGCCACCCTGCCCTACCGGCCGGGCGATGACGGCACGTTCACCGCACCGACGCTGCCCGGCTGATCGCCGCTCCGGCGAGCGGGTACAGCCGGTGCATCAGCAGTTCCAGTGGGCCCCGGCCGGCGTGGCGCAGCCACAGCGGGGCGGCCACGAGCAGGATCGCCGAGATGCCGGCCCAGAGTGCGAGCACGAACCACGGGCCGGTGCCGGCGAACCGCTCCGCCAGCCCGAGGCCCCATCCGTGGCAGAGCACCCCGGCGAGCACGTTCTGCAGCACGTAGCACGAGAGCGCGGTGCGGCCGACTGCCGTCAGGGCACGCCGGAGCGGGCCGGGCTCCCGGCGGGCGCGCTGCGCGAGCGTCGCGCCGAGCCCGAGCAGGCCGAGCGCCACCAGCGGCGGCGCGAGGTAGCGGTCCACGAGGAACCAGTCCGGGCCCGCCGCGGCCGTGAGCGCGTTCAGCGGAACGCCAGCCCCCAGCCCGACGGCCACGAGCCGTCGGCGGACCCGCGCGCCCGCGGGACCCGCGGTGAACACGCCTGCGCGCGCCGACCGCGAGCCGACGAGGAAGAGCACGACGGCCGACGGGACGATCAGCACGATCTCGGAGCGGAACAGGGCGGCGTGCTCGAGGCGCAGCAGCACCTGGTGCGGCCAGCTCGCCGTGAGGGCCGCGTCGGATGACGAGCCGGACGGTGCCACGTCCGGGGTGATCAGCAGCAGTGCGGTGGCCGCGGCCAGCGCGGCGACGTAGACCGCACCCACGGCGCCCACCCAGACCCGCACCGCCCGGTCGCTGCGCCCCACCAGGTACGCGACCAGGAAGGACGCGAGCGCGTATCCCATCAGGACGTCGAACTCGAACACCAGGACGTAGTGCAGGAGGCCCTCGGCGAACAGGATCGCGGCCCGCACCGGGTACCGGCCGGGCCACGGGTTCCCCCGGCGCACCGCCGAGCGGTACTGGAGCTCGATCCCCACCCCGAACAGCAACGTGAGCAGCGCGAGGAACTTGCCGTTCGTGAGCGTCAGCAGCGCGGTGTCGAGCGGGTTCCCGTCGGCGAACGCATGCGCGAACCACGCCACCGGCCCACCGGGATGGGCGAAGAGCCAGACGTTCGTGCCGAGGGTCCCGAGGATCGCGACTCCCCGCAGGACGTCGATGGCGTCGATCCGGCCGCGGCCGGTGATCGCCGTCCCGGTGATCGCCGTCCCGGTGATCGCCGTCCCGGTGATCGCTGTCATGGGGCCAGGATCGCGGCGGGAGGCGGCCGGGTCGTCGGGCGAGGGACGGACCGGCGCGTACCACCTTCGATCGACGCGGACACGTGGCCGCCGCGTGTTCAATGGCCGGGTGAAGGGTCGGACCGGACGCGAGCGGGTGGAGGACGCGCTGTACGTGGCCGGCTTCCTCGCGCTCGGCGTGCTGCTCTACCTGGTCGTCCCGGATGTGGCCATCCGGTGGGGCGACGGGCCCGAGCCGTCGGCGTGGACGGTGCTGGGGCTGCTCGCGGTCGCCGCGCTCGGCCACACCCAGCGCCGCGTCCGGCCCGTCCTCGGGCTCGCGGTCGCACTCGCCGCGCTGCTCGGGATGGCGCAGGTGGCGTTCGTGCCGCTCGCGGTGATGATGGTCATCGGCGACCTGCTCTACTGCGCGGTCCTCTACACGTCCGAACGCCTGAGCTGGACGGTGGCCGGCGCCACCGCGGCCGTGGCCGGCGGCGCGGCGCTCGTCAGCCTCGTCGCCGAAGGCGGCCGCGCGGCCGTGCTCGTCATCCTCAACCTCGGGCTCGTGCTCGCGGTGCCGGTGCTGTGGGGGCGGGAGGTGCGCCTGCACCGCGGGCAGGCAGCCGCGGAACGGGAACGCGCCGAGCAGGCGGCCCGGATGGCCGAGCTGGACCGCGCCGCCGCGGTGGCGGCCGAGCGCGCCCGGATGGCCCGCGACCTGCACGACGTGATCGCGGGCCAGCTCTCGGGCATCGCGATCCAGTCCGAGGCGGCGCTCAACCTGCCGGACCCGGACCCGGCCGTGCTGCGGCGGGTCCTGCAGTCCGTCCGCCGCGACAGCGTGGCGTCGCTGGCCGAGATGCGCACGATGATCGGCCTGCTCCGGGCCGACGGCGCGGGCGACGCCGATCCGCGCACCGCGCCCGCCGGCCTCGACCGGCTCGGCGCGCTGCTCGAGTCCGCCGTCGGGACGGGCCTGCGGATCGAGGTGGACGACGCGCGGGGCGCTGCCGATCTGCCCGCCGCGGTGGACCTGGCCGCGTTCCGCATCGTGCAGGAGTCGTTGACGAACGCAGCGAAGCACGCCCCGGGCAGCCGGGTGCACCTGCGCCTGGCCGACCACGAGGGAGAACTGGTGATCGAGATCGAGAACGACCTCGTGCCCGGTGCGCCGCCCGGTGGGGGCACCGGCACCGGGCTGCTCGGCGTGCACGAGCGTGCCGGCGCGGTGGGCGGCACCGTCGCGGCGGGAGCGGACGGGGACCGCTGGCGGGTGCGCGCCATCCTGCCGGTACCGGCGGCGGCCGGAGCGTCCCGGTGACCGGACCGGTGCGCGTGGTGGTGGCCGACGACCAGGCGGCGATCCGCACGGGCCTGGGGATGATCCTCGACTCCGCCCCGGACATCACGGTGGTCGGGGAGGCCGCCGACGGGCTCGCCGCCGTCCGGATGGCCCGGGAGCGCACGCCCGACGTCGTGCTGATGGACATCCGCATGCCCGGCATCGACGGCATCGAGGCCACCCGCAGGCTGGTGGGGGAATCGGTGTGCGACGTGCTCGTGCTCACGACATTCGACCTGGACGAGTACGTCGACTCCGCGCTCGCCGCAGGTGCGGCGGGCTTCCTGCTCAAGTCGGTGGAGGCACCGGCGCTGCTCGCCGCGGTGCGCGCGGTGGCCCGCGGCGACGGCGTGCTCGCCCCCGAGATCACCCGGCGGGTCATCGCCCGGCTGGGCGCCCCCGCCCGCACCCCGGTCCGTCCCCCCGGCCTCGACGACCTCACGCCGCGCGAGGCCGACGTGCTCGCCTGCCTGGGCCGCGGCCTGTCCAACGCGGAGATCTCGGCGGAGCTGGTGATCACCGAGGCGACCACGAAGACGCACGTCTCGCGCGTGCTCACCAAGCTCGGCCTGCGCTCCCGGGTGCAGGCGGCGATCGCGGCGCAGGACGCGGGCCTGGTCGACTAGGCGCGCTTCGACGGGGCGAGGCGTCAGCGGAGCCGGGCGGAGAGCTCGACCGAGTCGTGCCCGCCGGGCACCGCCGCGGGCGGGTTCGCGGGGGCTGCGGCGACGGAGAGCATCGCGACGATGGCGGTGAGGGCCGCGAGCGCGATGCGCGACATCGGCCGCGTGCCGGGGCGGCCCAGCCGGTGCCTCCCGTGGTGCACGACCCGGGTCCGCATCGCCTGCCCGAGGCCCAGTGCCGCGGCGGGTGAGCTCGGATCGGCGGACAGGGCCGCGGCCACGGCGGCCGCGGGAGGCCTGCGGCGCGGGTCGTCCTGCGTCATCGCGGTCAGGACGGTGCCGAGGCCGGCCGGCAGACCCACCGGCACAGCCGGTGAGCGGTACAGCCGGGCGGTGGCGGACTCGACCGCAGCACCGGGGTACTCCCGCCGCCCCGTCAGCGCCTCCAGCAGCACCAGGCCCAGCGCGTAGACATCGGTGGCAGGCGCGACGTCCTCCCCGCGCACCTGCTCCGGGGCGAGGTAGGCGGCCGTGCCGACGACGCAGCCGTCGGCGGTGGCCGCCGTGGCCTCGAGGGTGCGGGCGATGCCGAAGTCGGCGAGCCGCGGGCGCCCCGCGTCGCCGAGCAGGACGTTGGCGGGCTTGACGTCGCGGTGCACGATGCCGGCGGCGTGCACGTAGGCCAGCGCGTCGGCGAGCTGGGCGCCGAGCCTGCGCACCGCGCCCGGGGCGAGCGGCGGGCCGGCGGCGATCCGCCCGGCGAGCGTGGGCCCCTCGACCAGGTCCGTGACGACGAACGGGCAGTCGTCCACGATCCCACCGTCGTGCAGCCGGACGAGTCCCGGATGGTCCAGTCGGGCGAGCAGCGCCATCTCCTGGCGCTGTTGCCGCAGGTCGCGCTCCGACGCGCCCGGCCGGAAGCACTTGATCGCTACCTCGACACCACGCCGCAGGTCACGGGCTCGGTGCACGACGGCGGACGATCCGGCGCCGAGCACCGACCCGAGCTCATAGCGGCCGGCGACGACACGGGGGACGTCGCCGAGCGCAACAGCCTCGTCGGGGGCCATACCGAAGTCTTTCCCCCGGACGGGGCAGCTACGCACGGATCCGGGAAACTTGGACCCGGATGTGCGTCACCCGTTGGCGGCAGTGGTGAGCGCTCTGCGGGTGAGCACACGCGCGAGGTGACGCCGGTAGTCCGCGGTGGCGGCGAGATCGGCGGGCGGCTCGGTGCGCTCGTCGGCGAGCGCCGCGGCCTCCTCGATCGACGCGCCGTCGGCGAGCGCGGCTTCCGTCTGGGACGCCCGCAGCGGCGTGGAGCCCATGTTCACCAGGCCGACCCGGCCGTCGACCGCGGCGACCCCGACGATGGCCCAGTCGTTGGCGCGCCGCGTGAACTTCTCGTACGCCCAGCCGGCCCCGCCGGTGCGCGGCACCCGGATCTCGACGATCAGCTCGTCCGGCTCCTTCACCGACGAGAACACGCCCGTGTAGAAGCCGGTGATCGGCACCTGCCGCTCGCCGCGCGGGCTGCGCAGCACCACCGTGCCGCCGAGCGCGAGCACGGCCGCCGGGAGGTCGGAGGCCGGGTCGGCGTGGGCGAGCGAGCCGCCGATCGTGCCGCGGTGGCGCACCTGCGGGTCGCCCACCGTGCGCGCGACCGCGGGCAGCAGCGGGCACTCGGTGGCCAGCACGTCGGACGCCTCGACCGCGCGGTGCCGCGTGCCGGCACCGATCGCGACCTCGTCGCCGTCCACCCGGATGTACTGCAGCTCGGCGAGCTTGCCGATGTCGATGACCAGCTCGGGCGCGGCCAGCCGCAGCTTCATGACCGGGAGCAGGGAGTGGCCGCCCGCGAGCAGCGTGGCGTCCTCGCCGTGCTCCCCGAGGAGGGCGAGCGCGCCGTCCACGGACTCGGGACGTGCGTAGTCGAAGCCGACGGGGATCACGAGCCGCTCCCGGTGGAGAAGCCGGGCGCGGCGAGCTCGGCGGGCGAGTCCTCGGCCTCCGCCGGGTCCTTCCCCGCCGCCGCCAGCACGGCCCGGACGATGTTGTGGTAGCCGGTGCAGCGGCAGAGGTTGCCCTCCAGGCCCTCGCGCACCTCCCGCTCGGTGGGATGCGGGTTCTCCTGCAGCAGGCCGACCGCGGCCATCACCATGCCGGGCGTGCAGAAGCCGCACTGCAGCCCGTGCTCGGCGCGGAACGCCGCCGGCACCGGGTGCAGGTGCTCCGCGTCGGGCGAGAGCCCTTCCATCGTGGTGACCGACTGCTGGTCGGCCTGCACCGCGAGCACCGTGCACGACTTCACCGACTCACCGTCCAGCAGCACCGTGCACGCGCCGCAGGACGTGGTGTCGCAGCCGATGTTGGTGGCCTTGAGCCCGACCACGTCCCGCAGGTAGTGCACGAGCAGCAGCCGCGGCTCGACCTCCGCGGTGGTCGGCCGACCGTTGACGGTGATCTGGACCTTCTCAGTCATTCGCGCCTCCCGCGGCCCGGATGGCCTCCCAGACCCGCAGCGGGGTGGTCGGCATGTCGATGTGGCGGACGCCGAGGTGCGACACGGCGTCGACCACCGCGCTCTGCACCGCGGGCGTGGCGCCGATGGTGCCGGCCTCGCCGATGCCCTTCGCCCCGATCGGGTTCAGCGGCGTGGGCGTCTCCATGTCCAGCAGCGTGAAGCTCGGCAGCTCCGCCGCGGAGGGGAACCCGTAGTCGGCGAACGTGGCCGTGAGCGGGTTGCCGTCGGCGTCGTAGGCGACCTCCTCGAGCAGGGCCTGCGAGATGCCCTGCGCGATACCGCCGTGGCGCTGACCCTCGGCGAGGAGCGGGTTGAGCACCGGGCCCGCGTCGTCGACCGTGATGATCCGGTCGACCACCGCCTTGCCCGACTCGACGTCGACCTCGACCACCGCGACGTGGGCGCCGAACGGGAACGAGGCCGCCCCGCTGTCGAACGCGGTGTCGACCCGCAGCTGCTCCTTCTCGGCGAGCTCCGCGAGGTCGACGCCCGCGCCGGTGCCCTTCACGGTGACCCGGCCGTCGGTGACCTCGAGGTCCTCGGCGCTCGCCTCCAGCAGGTCGGCAGCGCGTTGCTTGGCGAGCTCCACGAGCTGGCCCGCCGCCTGGTAGACGGCGACGCCGCCGGTCTGCAGGCTCCGCGAGCCCATCGTGCCCACGCCGCGCGGGATCAGGTCGGTGTCGCCGTGCTTGACGGTGATCTTCTCGATCGGAATGCCGAGGTGCTCGCTCGCGAGCATCGCCCACGCCGTCGCGTGACCCTGACCGTGTGGGGAGGTGCCGGTGAGGACGGTCACCGTTCCGTCGGGGTGCACCTCGACCGATGCGTCCTCCCGGAACTCCCCGCCCCCGGTGATCTCGACGTACGCGGAGATGCCGATCCCGAGCTGCACGGCGTCGCCGCGCTCCCGCCGGGCGGCCTGCTCGGCCCGCAGGTCGGCGTACCCGGCGGCCTCCAGCACGCGGTCGATCGCCTTCGCGTACTCGCCGGTGTCGTAGACGGCCCCGCCGCCCCCGCCCTTGGTGGTGAACGGGAACTTGTCGGGCGACACCACGTTGCGCTTGCGCACCTCGGCCGGGTCCATGCCGATCTCGGCGGAGAACAGGTCCATGGCCCGCTCGATCGCCGCGGTGGCCTCCGGGCGACCGGCGCCGCGGTAGGCGCCGGTGGGCGTGGTGGTGGTGACGAGCGCCCGCGCCCGCGACTCGACCTTCGGGATGTCGTAGACACCGGGCGCCATCTGCCGTGTGAAGAAGGGCAGGAACGTGCCGATCGCGGGGTACGCGCCCGCGTCCGCGAGCACGTCGAGGCGGTAGGCGAGGACGGTGCCGTCGCGGCGCCCGCCGATCGTGACGGTCTGCAGCTGGGCGCGGCCCTGCAGCATCCCGGTCATGTTCTCCGAGCGCGTCTCGGTCCACCGGACCGGCCGCCCGACCCGCTTCGCGAGCCACGCGACCACCGCGAACATCGGGTCGCCCCCGATCTTCGCGCCGAAGCCGCCGCCGACGTCCGGGAGGATCACGTGGACGTCCGACGACTCGATGCCGAGCCAGCCCGCCACCTCGTCGCGCGCCATCTGCGCGTTCTGCGACGAGGCGAACAGCGTGAGCCGCCCGTCGTCGCCCCACGCGGCAGCCGCGGCGCGCGTCTCCAGCGGGGAGGCCGCCAGCCGCTGGTTGACGATCTCGTGCGTGACGACGACCTCGCAGTCGTCGAACAGGTGCTCGTCGAACTCCTGGTCGTCGAAGGCCAGCGCGAGGTTGGTGCCCGCCTCGTCGAACAGGACGGTCTCGTCGGTGAGCGACTCCTTCAAGCCGATCACCGCGGGCAGCGGGTCGTAGTCGACCTCCACGAGGTCGGCCGCGTCCTGCCCCTGGTACGGGTGCTCGGTGAGGACGGCCGCGATCGGCTCCCCCACGAAGCGCACCCGGTCGGAGGCGAGGAACGGCCGGACCATCGCCCTGTTCGCCGCCGGGAACAGCAGCGCGGGTGAGAGGTCGAGGTCGGCGCCCGTGAACACCCCGACGACGCCGGGAGCGGCCTTGGCCGCCTCGACGTCGATCCCGGTGATCCGGCCGTGCGCCAGCGGGGACCGCACGAACGTCAGGTGCAGTGCACCGGTCAGCCGTTCGTCGGTCAGGTCGTCGGTGTAGGTCGCGCCCCGGGAGAGGAACACCGGATCCTCTGTGCGGACCACGCGCGTGCCCATGATGCTCATCGCCGGGGATGCTAGCCCGCCATCCGCGCGACCGCGCGCACGGCGATCGTTCGATGGAAGACCCGGTCACCCGGCGCTCACGCGCGGCGCCGGAATGCTCACGCACGGCGCGCACCGTCGGCAGGCGAAGACGCGGACCGCGATCACGGTCTGCGGTTCCACCAGCACCCGGAACCGGCGATCACACGGTGCGATCGCGGAACCCCACTTGACCCCGGCAGGATCGTGGATGGGTGGTGTCTGCTGCCGAGGCCGAGTTCACCGCCGCCGTGGCCCCGTTCCACCGCGAGGTGACCGCGCACTGCTACCGGATGCTCGGCTCGCTCACGGACGCCGAGGACGTCGTCCAGGAGACGTGGATGCGGGCCTGGCAGGCCTGGCCGGGCTTCAGACCCCGCTCTGACGACCGCGGACGGTCGGTGCGCGCGTGGTTGTACAAGATCGCCACCAACCGCTGCCTGACGTTCCTCGGGCGCGCCGCCCGGCGGGAGCTGCCGACGACGGCGGAGGCACAGGAGGTGCGGTGGCTCGAGCCGCTGCCCGACGACCGGATGGCGTACGCCGACCAGCTGGATCCGGCGGAGCGGCTGGTGGCGTGGGAGAGCGTCGAGCTGGCGTTCCTGGTGGCGCTGCAGCATCTGCCGCCCCGGCAACGCGCCGCGCTCCTGCTGCGCGAGGTGCTGGGCTACTCGGCCGTCGAGACGGCCGACCTGCTCGACACCTCGGTCGCGTCCGTCAACAGCGCGCTGCAGCGCGCCCGCGTGGTGCGCGAGCGACCGGTGCCGGACCGCAGCGCGCCGGAGACCGCGGATCTGGCCCGGCGTTACGCAGCGGCATGGGAGGCCGGCGACGTCGAGGCGATCGTGGCGATGCTCGCCGAGGACGCGCGCTTCTCCATGCCGCCGCTTCCCGAGTGGTACGCCGGCCGGGCCGCCATCCGGGAGTTCCTGGTCACGGGGCCGCTCACGTACCGGTGGCGGTTCCTGCCGGCCCGGGCCAACGGCATGCCGGCGTTCGCGACCTACCACTGGGACGGGACGGCGTACACACCGATGGGCCTCGACGTGCTGACGATCCGCGACGGGGCGGTGCGCGAGGTCGTGTCCTTCCTCCAGGCGGACGTCGCCGACTTCGGCCTTCCCAGCCGGATCGAGGGTGAGCGATGAGTTCGCGCAGCGGCCGGGGTTGTCAACGGCGACACCCGACGGAAGGAGCAGGACCATGGCGGAGAAGGAGATCCGGGAGCTCATCGAGCGGTGGGCGGTCGCCGCCCACGCCGGCGACCTCGACACCGTGCTCGCCGACCACACCGACGACGTCGTGATGTTCGACGTACCCCCGCCGCAGGCGGGTGCCCGGGGCATCGAGGCCTACCACGCCACCTGGCCGGGGTTCTTCGAGTGGCAGGCGCGGGGAGCGACGTTCGACGTCCTGGAGCTCGACGTCACGGCCGGGGCGGACGTGGCGTTCGCGTGGGCGCTGCTGCGCTGCGGCACGGAGGAGGACAACGCCGCACATCCCGACCGCCGGCTGCGGATCACGTTCGGCCTCCGGAAGGAGGACGGGCGGTGGCGGGTCGCGCACGAGCACCACTCGTTCCCGGACGAGAGCCTGCCGGCCTGACCCCGTTGCAGCAGAGCCACTTTCCTGCAGCCACGGTGCAGGAGAGTGGCTCTGCTGCAATCGCGTGGGCTCCTCAGGGGTCGCGCAGCGGGGGCAGCCCTGCCGCGAGGTCGATCGTGGCGGTGTCGTCGGTGTACGGGCCCGACGTGTCGTTAGACGTCGTGGTGCTCACCGGTGGACAGCTCGATGCGGTGGACGGGGACGCGCAGCCCGTCCGGTCCCTCGAGGTACGCCTTGTGCGAGCCCCTGATGGGGCCGGTCGTCACGGACGGCGCGACAGCGGTCATCGCTGGTGTTCTCCCTACGCCGGCATTACCCGGACAGGTTCTGCGGTCGGCTGCACGTGCGCTCTCAGCCCGTTGCGCGCACGAGCTCCCGCGGTGTGTTCGGTTGTGATCTGCTTCAGGAGGTCTCCCACCAGTTCCGGACCGTCCACAGCGGCGAGATCGGGCCGTGGCCCCCGCCGAGTGGGTAGGAGTGCCGCACGGCCTCGACCACGTAGCGCTTGCCGAACGCGACGGCCTCGGGCACGGACATGCCGCGGGCGAGGCCGGACGCGATGGCCGAGGCCATGTTGTCCCCGCCGCCGTGGGTGTTGCCGGTGTCGAACCGGGGGCCGGGCAGCTCGGTGAACGTGTGGCCGTCGTAGAGCAGGTCGACGCACACGTCGGTGTCCTCGCGCAGGTGCCCGCCCTTGACCAGCACGTACTGCGGGCCGAACGCGTGCATCACCTTGGCCGCCTCGTACTGCGCCGTGCGGTCGTGGACGTCGACCTCGGCGAACAGCCGCACCTCGTCGAGGTTGGGGGTGGCCAGCACGGCGCGCGGGAAGAGCAGGGTGCGGTAGGCGTCGAGGGCGGAGTCGGCGAGCAGCGGGTCGCCGTGCATGGACGCCGCGACCGGGTCGATCACCAGCGGGATGCCGGCGCCGCCGATGCCCACGCGGTCGCAGACGCCGACGATCGCCTCGATGATCGGCGTGTCGGCCAGCATGCCGGTCTTCACCGCGCCCAGCGTGATGTCGGTCGCCACCACCTCGATCTGCGCCGCAACCGTCTCCGGGGGGATCGTGTGGACGCCCGTGACACCGAGCGTGTTCTGCACGGTCACCGCCGTGACGGCCACGCAGCCGTGGGCCCCGCATGCCGCCATGGCCCGCAGGTCGGCCGCAACGCCGGCACCGCCGCCGGAGTCGGTGCCCGCGATCGTCATGACGGTCGGGGGTGTGGTGCCCACCGTGGGCTCAATCATGCTCGCCTGCCATGTTCAGCCTCCCTACGCCGGCATTACCCGGACAGGTTCCTGCGGTCGGTGGCGCGCCAGCCACCCTCTCAGCCCGCTGCTGCGAGCTCCCGTCTGTGCCCCGACCGTAACTCGTCCAGGCGGGCGAGGGGAAGATCCGGCGGAACCGCGCTGTTGGCCATTGCATGCCACTTGAAGGTGAGTACGAGATCAGCCCGACCGACTGGGTCCGGGAGCAGACGGAGAAGATCTTCGAAACCGGGACCACGGAGAGCGTCAGCATCAACGGCATGTCCGTGGTGCTCCTCACCACGCGCGGCGTCAAGAGCGGGAAGCTGCGCAAGGTGCCGCTCATGCGTGTGGAGCACGAGGGCGTCTACGCCATCGTCGCCTCCCTGGGAGGCGCCCCGAAGCACCCGGTCTGGTACCACAACGTCAAGGCCGAGCCGCACGTCGAGCTCCAGGACGGCACGGAGACGAAGGACTTCCGCGCCCGCGAGGTCACCGGCGAGGAGAAGGCGATCTGGTGGAAGCGGGCCGTGGCCGCCTACCCGCCCTACGCCGACTACCAGAAGAAGACCACCCGCGAGATCCCGTTGTTCGTCCTGGAGCCGATCGAGTCCTGAGCCGGGCTCCCCGTTCGGCGGATCCGCGGGAGATCGACGGCTCCGGGCGCGCCGGCAGGACGTCATCCGAACCTCCCGAGGAGCTCCCTCATCAGTTCGTTCCAGGTGGCGGCAAGGCCGGGCTGGAGGTTGAGCGTGGGCACCCGGTCACGACGGATCCATTCGAGTCGCCTGGTCTCGCGACTCCGCCGGAAACCGATCTCGCGGGTGTTCGCGACGGCGAGCACCGTGGTGAACCCCCAGCCGCCGTGGTCATCCAGGAAGGAATCGAGGACGAGGTAGTCGTCCGGGTCGAGGCCGCCTTCCTCGCCGGCTTCCCGGATGGCCGTCTCCTCCGCCGACTCGTGCGGCTCGCGGGCCCCGCCCAGCAGGCCCCACGTCCCCGCGTGATCGCCCCGTCCACGCTGCTGGAGCAGGAACCAGTCCATCCCCGCGCTGTCGCGGTACCAGAGGAGGAGCCCCGCCGCGCCGTGGATTCCCCAATGGTCCTCACCGCACGAGCAGTCGAACCCGTTCGGACCCGCCGGACGCACCCGGCGCTCGTCGACCAGGTGCGAAGCGAGAACCTGCGCTGCCCGCGGTGTGTGGAACGAGACCTGGTCACCGGACGCGTTGACCTCGCCGCCGGCGAGGAAGTCGCGCACGCTGTACAGGACTGGTCCGCGCACCCAGTCGTATGCGTGTCGACGCCCTCTCAGGCGCATCAGCCGGACGAACTCCTGGTACTCGCGCGTCGCCCCCGGGAACCAGATCCCGGACAGCTCGTGCAGCTCCTCGGCGGGGATGTCGAACCGCAGAACCACCGGGACTCCGCCCTGGGCCCGTGCACGCTTCCGCCCCATCCGCCGGGCGTCCCACTGCTCGGGCGTGGTGTAGAAGCCGGCCCCGAAATCGGTGCGATCACGCTGGACGGCAAGGTCGATCCCCGTGCGGCGGATGTTGTCCGCACCGCGATCGGTCGTGCCGTGGTACAGCGTGATGGTTCCGGTCATCGCGGTGCCCGGGATCTCGGCCGCCGCGCCGGTGGCGCCGGCCGTCCAGAGCTGCATGGCCGGGCGCGCCGCAGCACCGGTTCCGATCGCCCGGACCGCGGCCGTGACATCGGACAGCAGCGCCACGACGTTGCCGTGCGGCCCGAGCGAGCGGATGTCGGCGGGCACGGCTCCGAGGGCGGCGAGCACGCGTGCCGACTTCTCCGGATCCGAATGGAGCGCGACCACCACCACGGCGTGGGCCAGGCTGAGCCAGGACCCGTGGCGCGCACTGTCCGGTGTGCGCACCGCCGACGACAGGGCGTCCAGAACGTCCGTCAGCGCACGCGCGTGCTGCTCGAGCCCGCGGTCGGTCCACAGCCGCACCAGTCGCGTGAGGTCACGCGGGTCGCGGCGCTTCTTGGGCAGTTCACGCAGCCAACCGGGGCCACCGACGAGTGCCACCAGGACCCCGAGGGCGGCCCGAGCGGGCAGGCTCGCCGTCGGCCACCACTTCGCGAGCCAGGAGGGCGAGCCGAGCCGCGGCGCGATCCAGCGCAGGTAGTCCTCGGCGAGCTCCCGGCCGCCGCGCAGCGATCCCGCCACGAGGGTCTCGGCGATGCGCTGCAGCGCGATCCCGCGCGCGCTCTCGCCACCCAGGCCGTCCCGGACGATCAGCTCCAGCACGTGCCCGGCCCGTCCCCAGAACGCCGGGTCCCCGGCGTCCGTGGCTCGCAGGCGCTCCAGCAGCTCGGCAGGCGGGGCCCGCGGCGCGATCGGCGACGCGCGCCTGCGTGCACCGTCGACCGCCGGCCCGAGCGCGCCCAGCCGGACCAGCTCCGCGAGCCGCTCCTCGCTCATCGCGATGACGAGGCCGTCGGCGTCCTCGAACGCGAACGCCACCAGCCGCTCGACGAGATCGGCCGCCTCGCCGTCCGGCACCCGGGTGCCCAGCTCGGCGGCGAGGCGCTCCGCCGGGAACACGAAGAGCGTCTCGCCGTGCCGTAGCGCCACCGGCGGGTCCCGGTTTCCCACGGACCCGTCCGGCCGCTCCACCGGTTGCTCCTGCCGCATTCGCGCCAGGGCCGCCGTGATCAGCTCCGTCTGCTGCGGACCGAAGCCCAGCCGGTACGCCTGGTCGGGCTCCCGCGCACCGTCGCTCGGGTTCACCAGCACGGCGGTCACCCCGCGGTACTCGGTGCCCAGGGTCGCCACGTATTCCAAGGCGGGCAGCGTCGGCGGGTCCGGAACCGGAGCGCGGGGCTCGGGCAGGTCGACGTCCATCGCCACCGGCCGCCAACCGGCCTCGGGGTTCCCCCCGAACATGCCCCGCACGACCTCGTGCTCCAGCACGGTCCTGGTGCGGACGTCGAGCCCGCTGAGCACGTCGTGGAGCGCGGCCATCGGGACGACCACCGCGCCGCGACGCGCATCGAGGACGTGGAGGGCCCGCACCCGACCCAGCCCCGGAACATCGATCGTCAACTCGCCGTCGGCGACGAACGGCCAGAGCCCGACCGCGTGCCACAGCCCGTTCGGGCTGTGCTGTTCCCGGTCGCCCTGGGAGATCCTTTTGCGTTCCCACAGCCGGCGAACCTGCACGAGCGCGTCCGCGACAGCCGCCGGAGCCGTCACGACGACGAGCCCGTGCTCCGATTCGGCGATCACCGCACCACGCCGTTCGGCCGGCCCGTTCCGCCCGCCACCACCCAGGCCGGGGATCGCAGCCGCCCCGAGCAGATAACCCGCGTTCGGGTCGTGGGTCACGGCGAGCGCCGCCCCGGCCAGGACGGCGCCCGCGGACACCATGATCAGCCGACCTGGCAGCGGTCCCCGCATCCACCCGCGGGCGGTCCGCCCCCGCGTCCAGCCGGTTGCTCGGCGCCGGGTCTCGCGCCCGGTGACCGCCGGCCACGAGATCAGCCGCGAAAGGCCGTGCCGCGCCCGAGCCACGGCGCCGGGCTCCGCCGTGGAGCCGGCGAGCTCCAGGTGTCCGCCCGGTGGGATCGCCGATCGCCGAGCCGGCCCCTCGCGGCCGAACGGCACCGCCGCGGCCATCGCGACGGCACCGGCGTCCCCGCCCACGAACATCGAGAGCGCGACGCCGGCGAGGAGGCCGGCGCCCACCTGCCACGGCGGGCGCAGCGCGTACCAGGCGCGCACCACATCGCTCGCGAGGCCGTCGGTCGGGCGTCCGAACAGCCTGGTCAGTCCCACGGACGCCGCCGCAGCGAGCCCGGGCACGACCGCGACGAGCAGTGCCCCGACACCCGCGGCGACCCACCCGTGGCCGGTCGCACCCGCCCCCCAGCCGATTGCCGTGCCCAGCAGCGCCCAGCCCATGCGGATCAGCCGGCTCCCGGCCCAGGCGAGGAACGCGTCGCCGATGGCCCGCAGCGTGCGGCCGATCCACTCACCGGCCGCCTTCACCAGCCGGTACCCCACGTAGGCGGCCGCGATCAGCAGGATCGCCTTCAGGACCGCCGGATCCGCACCGGTGGTGACCGGTGCGGCGTCGTGCAGCGGCGCGGCCTCTGCCCTCGCGCCACCGGACAGGGCCGTCAGCGCCCACCACCCGACGGCGCCGCCGCCGGTCATCACGGCCTCGTCCTCGAATCCCCGGGCCCAGCGGACGATCGGCGGTCCGCGCGGCCCGAAACCGGCGCGGGCCAGCCACGCGTCGACCACCACCAGCAGCCCGGCCACCGCCACTGCGAGCACGACCGCGCCGACGTGTCCGCCGCTCAGGAGCGCCCAGAAGCTGTCGTGGCTCGCGACGGCCGGAGCGCTGCCGGTGGCGGCGTGGGCGGCCCCGGACCCGCCGGCGAGCTCGGGGAACAGCACGGCGGCGGTGGCGATCCCGATGACCGTGAGCACGTTGCCCAGCCCACCCCCGCGGCGGGGGCGGGCCGTGCCGTCGACGAACGTGAAGTCCTCGCCCCCCAGCCGGCCGAGGCCGATGACGTCCCCGTCGCGCAGCTGCATCTCACGGCCGTCGAGGCGGCTGCCCGAGCTGCCCTCGGTGACGTAGGTGCCGTGGTCGGTGCCGAGGTCCCGGATGATCCCGGCATCCTGCGCGTCGTCGTAGCGGATCTCGACGAGCCGGTCCGCGACAGCGCTACCTCCGAAGCGGACGCCGTTGTCCGGCCCGCGTCCGATGCGGAGTGTGCGGCCCGGCACGAGAGGGATGTCGCGGTTGGCCGCGAGATCGTGCAGGGTGGCGGTTGCAGGTTCCGGCAGCCCATGGGCCCGCACGAACGTCGCCGCCGGGTAGCCCAGCAGCCGGACCTGTGAGTGCGGGCCGAGCCCGCCGCGGAACCTGACCGGAGAGAGCCGGAGCCGGTCGAGCGCGGGATGCTCGATGCGCACGACCCCGAGGTCGAGTTCGCTCACCGCGGCACGGAGCTCGGCCGGGTCGAGATCACCGGTGGCACCTGCTGCCACGAGCTGGTCGACGACCGCATCGATCGACGGGGCCGGGAGCACCTCACCCGCGAGGGCCAGCTCGCCGTCCGGGGTGGACACCCTGAGGGTGACCAGCTTCGGACCTGCCACGACGTGCTCGTTCGTGAGCACGTAGCCGACCGGGCCATCGGTCCACGGGATGCTGCCCGACGCGGTGCCGAGGGCCAACCGGTCCATCACCGCGTCGACGCGCCGCTGGTGAGCGGTCTCGTCGTTGATGCCCCACATCCGGTCCTCGATCTCGATCCAGAGGACCTGGTCGAGCAGTCCGGCGTCACGCAGACGCACGAACATCTCGTCGGTGAAGACGATCAACGGACCGTCCTGCGTGTGCAGCGTGTACGCGCCCATGTGGTCCACGACCCGGCCGAGGCCCCGGGCCCGCAGGAACTCGCCGGGCACCCGGACCACCCGGACCCGTGGCCGCCTGCGGGGCGACTCCGGCAGGTCGGCGGGGCCCAGCGGGAGAGCCATGCCCTGCGCGTGTGCCTCCAGCAGCGCGGCCTTCAGCGATGGTTCCTCGCCGGGTCGGAACCCGTGCCGGATCGCGGCGCCCTCGCCACCCCGGACCAGACGGGCCGCTGCGAGCGGGCTGCCGCGCACGGCCTGGAGCCTCGTCAGCAGGAAGCGGACCGGGGTGTGGACCTCGGGACCCCGCAGGTCCGAGGTGGTCTTCAGCATCAACCCGAGGTTGATGAGCAGGCCCCGGTACTCCGCGATCTCGGCATCGGTGGCGTCGGCGACGGTCGGGCGTGCTTCGCCGGGGTCGTCGATCTCCCGGAGCAGCTCTGCGCCCATCGGGGACACGCGGTGGACCGGGGACCGCCACCGGCCGGTGGGGGTTCCGACCACCAGGCCGAGGCTCTCCAGCTGACCGAGCCCGACGAGGAGCGTGCCCGCAGAGAGTCCGGTTGCCGAACGCAGCCGCCCGACGGTTGCACCGGTGGCGAGCAGCGACAGGAGCTCGTGCGTGGTGACCGGCGCGACGAGCCGGTGCAGCCGTGCGGCGACATCGACGAGCGCGCGGATCTCGCTCTGGTCGCGCGGCGACAGGGTGTCGATCAGGTTGGAGAACGTGACGAGCGCGCTCCGGAGGCGCCGGTTGTCGATCCCCCCGGGAGCCCGCGCGTCGCGGAGCCAGGTGAGTACGTCGTCGGACAGCGCGTACGTCATCGGCCTGGTCCGGTCCGCGACGACAAGCACTCCCCAGCCCACGAGCCGGTTCAGCCACAGGCGCAGCGTGGGTTCGGGACCGGGGAACCCGTTCTTCAGCTCCGCCACGCTCCGCGATCCACCGTCGAAGGCGCTCAACAGGTCGCGGACCGTGTACGCCGGAACGGGCACCACGCCGGCCCGGCGGAACGCGGCGATGAGCGGAGCGATCGGTTCGTCGAGCCGGAGCGGCGTGGCCCGGAGCACCCGGCGCAGGGCCGGGTCGGCGAGCAGGGCGACCGCCTCTGGCTTCAGCGGGTGGATCCGTTGCTTGCCGTGCATCACGGGTTCGGTGAGCGCCAGCGACCTCAGCACGGCCAGGCCCATCGCCAGTGCGTCGTAGTCGACGGACCGGACGCGGGTCAGCTGGGTCCGGGTGAGCTTCGGCAGGCTCGCCAGCGGGTCGCCGTCGAGTTCGGCCAGCAGGGCCTGCCAGGTGTAGGTGGAACGGTCCGCTCCGACGGGGTAGGACAGCCGGTGGATCGGGCTGGAGGGGATGCCGCGCAGCCGGTCGAGGGACGCCTTGACCTCGAGCGCTCGGCGACCGGACCCCAGGTCGGTGTCCGTGGCCAGCCATTCCGCGAACGCGGTGAGCGCCTCGGCGTAGTCCGGGTCGCCGGTGGCCCGGACCCCGTCCAGGTCGTCCGCGTCGCGGAGCAGCCGCGCGAAGGCCGGGTGGAGCACGTGCCAGCGCGGTGCGCGCTCGTCCTGCTCGACCACGCCCCACTCGACGAGCCGGCCGACCTGGACTTTCAGGAAGGGAATCCCGACACCGGTGACCGCCGAGAGCTCGGCGATCGCGATGCCCCGCCCGCGCAGGCGGGCCTGCGCATCGAGCGCGGTGACCAGGTCGTGCAACGACCACTCCCGGGCCCGCGCGCCGAGACCGGGCGGCACCACCGCGGCGGCTGCCATGGCCGCCGGCGTCGCCGAGTCGTGTCCGATCGCCATGGCGATCGCACCGAACACGACGATCCATCGGATACGCGGGTTCACCAGTCCCGACGCGACGGCCAGGTCGCGCAACCCGGTCCGCAGCGCCCGCAACCAGGGCGGACCGCGCGCCATCGCATTCCGCGGCCGGCCGGCCGTCGGCTCGCCACGCTCCTCACCGAGGCCGTGCTGCGCGCCCGGCTCGCCGCCCGGCGTGCCCACCGGCAGCACCATGGCGAGCCCACCGGCCGCGGTGAGCGCCGCCATGCTGACGGCGGCACCCGCCGCCGCAGAGCCGACCAGGAGCAGCACGCCGCGGCCGGAGCCGGTGCCGGCCCGGGCCAGCACCCGTGCCCACAGCAGCCCGGCGAGAAGCCGGGCCACGTCGAGGGCGTGGACCGATCCGGTGTGCCGCTCGGCGGCCAGGTGGAAGTCGTGCTCGTGGGCCAGCAGGCGCAGCCACCAGTCGGCGGGCAGCCTGCCGGTGGCGATGTGGGCGTCGATCTCGGCGATCATGTCTTCGAAGACGAGCACCACGCGGCGCGCGGCCCAGCCGAACGCGATCACCCCTTCGGCCCCGGCGGGACGGTCGTTGGCCGCGACCACCCGCACCTCCACGTCGGGCGGGCCGCGCGGAAGGTGCCGGAACCGCACGCGATCCAGGTCCACGGAGACCGAATGCAGCCGTCCCGCCGAGCCGAGCATCGCCAGCCGGGCGGGCTCCTGCGGCCCGAGCGCCACCAGGCCACCGCTGCCGTGAGCGGTGGGCTCGCCAGGACTGAAGGTGAAGTCCTCTTCGTCTGGGCTTCCCAGGCCGATGACATCGCCGCTACGCAGCTCGTGCGGCCGGTCCCGTGGGATCTCCACCCCGTTCACGAACGTGCCGTTCGTGGAGCCGAGGTCGACGATCACCCACCTGCCCCGCGTGAAGCTGTAGCCGACCTCCGCGTGCTTGCGGGACGCCCGCACCACGTCCGGGCCGACGGCGATGTGGGAGGACCGGCTGCGCCCGACCGACAGCGCAGGATCGGGCGGGAGCACATACCGGATCCCACCGGCACCCCGCAGCGACGCCGTCCCGGCCGGCCGGGCCGCCACGGCGGACAGGTCGGTGGCGGCCACGAACGCGCGTACGGCGTCGGCCCGGATCGCGTACACCTGCTGCCTGCCCCCGGATTCGCCGATCGCGCGCACGACGCCGACCAGCGCCTCCTCGAAGTCGCCGTGCAGACCACCTGTTCCCATGCCGACCAGGCCGCCGGAGTTGCCCGCCGCCGCCGTCTCGTTGCTGAGGACGAGCAGTTCGAACGGGTAACCCACGACCGGTTGCCGGAACGAGTACCCGTATCCGACGACCAGAGCATCCGTCCGGGTCCTCATCACCTCGCCGTCGCCACCGACCCGGATCGCCCCGTCCGGGAAGCCCGAGACGGTGACCGCGGGATCCTCGCTGTCCGCCAGGTCGACCAGGCGGATCGGCTCGAGCTCGAGCGATGCCAGATCGGGATGCTCGACGCGCACGATGGCGAGGTCGAGCTTGCGCACCGCGTCGGCGAGCGCTGCCCTGCCGAGCCCCTGCGTGGCACCCATCTCCACCAGCCGGCCCACGATGGCCTGGACGGACGGCCGGCGCAGCACCGCGGCCGGCATCGTCCGTTCCCCGGCCGGCGTCGACACCCGCACGGTGATTCGGGACATGTCCGCGACGTGGTCGTTGGTCAAGACGAAGCCGACGGGGCCCTGGGTCCACATGAGGGTTCCCGAACCGACGCCGCGGCTGCCCTCGATCCGGACGACCCGGCGCGTGGCTGCCGGTGCGCGGTTCCCCCGTTCGGGCGCCTGCCAGGCCGGCCGCCCGAACACGTCCCTGACCAGGACGAACCGCCGCCGCCGGCGATCCCCGCCGGGCACCACGTCGCCGCGCGCCCGTGCGCGCGCCACCAGGAAGTCGGCGGCGATCGGGTCGGCGTCCTCGTCGTGCCGGTGTCCGGTGTGCTCGTCGGCGAGCAGGTGGAAGTCGCGCTCGTGCTCCAGCAAGCGGATCCACCAGGCGACGGTCAGGCGGCCGGCGGCGATGTGTTCGAGGACCTCCGCGAACGTGTCCTCGAAGATCAGCACAACGCCCTCGGGCGCCTGCTCCTGGTGTTTCCACCCGAACGCGATCAGGCCCTCGGCGCCGGCCGGACGCAGATGCGCCGGCACCAGGCGGACCCGCACGGGCGGGCCACGCGGCCGAGCCGGGTTCCGCTGCGGATCCACCTCCCGTCCAGCCGCGTACAGCGCCTCCGCCTCGCCGAGCATCGCCTGGCGGGCGGGCTCGGGCGGCCCGATCGCGACCCCGCCGCCCGCGCCGTCCCGGCTCGCGCCCGCCGGCTCCGCAGCGGGTGCGGCTGCGCCCGCGCGTCCGAACCTCCTGCTCCTGGGCTTCCAGCGCTTGACCTTGGTGAGGGTGGTGTGCGGGAGCCGGATCGCGTGCGGACCACCGAAGACGTCCACGTAGTACTGCTCGGCCGCCATGTCGGCGGGGAGCCTGAGCCGCATCAGCCTCGTCGAGGCGCCGAAGGGCAGGGAGAGCCGGCCGCGCAGCAGCGCGGGCACGAGCAGGGCCTGATCGGTGGTCTCGGCCCAAAGCCGCAGGTAGTCGGAGAACGCGCCACCGAACTCGTCGGCTGCGCTGGTGTAGATCGCGCTGGTGGGCAGGATGCCCTGGTCGGTGACGAACACGCTGAGCCGGGCGAGTCGCTGGCCCCGGCTGCCGTCGGGGAGGAGCTTCCAGGCGTAGAGCACCGCTGCGCGCGGGTGCAGCATGACGTCCTGGGCGTAGCGCCGGTTGAAGCCGTTGACGCAGTCCATGCACGAGCCACCGAGGCGCGGGTAACCCAGCATCAGGATGTCCAGCGGGTCGGCGGTCACGCCCACCGCGATCTCCGTCTTCGCCGCCCCGCGTCCGATGGTCAGCGTCAGGTCGGCGGGGGCGCCGTCCAGCGCCACCCGGGGCGCCTGCCCCGAGCGCTCGGCCAGCTCGCCGTGCCACCACTCCCTGACCTCGCGGGCGGCCCGCTCGCGGTCGCCGGTGCGCTGCCAGATCTCCAGGAACCGGGCCAGCACCGCGAGGGTGTCGTCCCGGGCGACCTCGCGGTAGCGGATCAGCACGTCCCACAACACCAGCTCTGCCTCGGCCGGCAACCCCTGCTCGGGATCCAGCTCGGCGCCGATCAACCGGCCCAGGCCGACGGTGAGCCGGCCCCGCAGCCGCTCGGTGGCCTGCGCCAGCTCGGTCGCGCGCTCCGCCGGGCCGCGCTCGGGTAGCCGGGCGGCCAGCTCGGCCAGCATCGTCGCCGCCTCGGTGCGCGGTGCATCCGAGAGCGCCAGCAGGGGGCCGGCCGCGGTCAGGGCTTGCGCCAGCCGGATCCAGGCACCGAGGTACTGGCCACGGTCGGCGCGGCTGCTCGGGATCAGCTCGGCGGTGAGCAGCGTCCCGGCCTGCTCACGCAGCTGGGCGAACGCCGGGTCGGTCGACCAGCGGACCATCGGCTCCAGATGCCGGTACGACTGTTGGCGCTTGGGCAGCTCGGCCAGCCACACGGGCGTCGGCGCGCCGACCGCGGCCGCGAGCAGACCCAGTACAAGCAGGTCCCGGGGCGCGGCTACGTGCTCTCGACCGGACTCGTCCCGGCGCCAGGCACGCGACCAGAACTTGGTCGACCACGCCGGGGCAGCACGGTCCGGCGTGCCGGTGGCCAGCAGCTCACCGAGCCAGGACAGCTCGCGCAGGAAGCTCCAGTCCGCCTCGCTCGGCAACGGCTGCGCCACGGCCTTGGCGAACGCGGAGATGACCCCCCTGTCCATCCCGGAACGATCCGCCATCGGGATCCGCGCCAGCTCGCCGAGCGCGGCCCACGCTTCCGACCAGTACCGGGGGTCGGTGCGATCGCGCCGAAGGGCGCCCGTCATCGCGACGACGATCGAGTGCATCCGCTCCAGCCCGGCCCGGCTGCGGTGCAGGTGGTCGAGCAGGTCGTGCTCCGCCGTCGACGGGAGACCCCAATCCCCCAGCGCGGAGAGCAGCTCCATGGCCAGGCCGGTCTCGGCCAGTATCCGGCCGGCCTCGTCCGCGTAGGAGTTCGTCCGGAGCCGCTCCCCGGCGTCGGTCAACCCGCGGCTCACCGCATACGCCAGTTCGGCCGCGCCGTGTGCCTCGGACAGTCCGGCCAGCAGGTGGAGCGGAACGCGGGGCATCGAGTCCCGCACCGAGCCCACAGCGAGCAGCGCGACCACGAGCCGCTGCCGGCGGGACACCCGGGACCAGCCGGCGTCCACCCAGTCCAGCTGCTCGGCGAGCCGGCCCGGCGGATGATCCAGGAAGCTCCAGTCGCCGTGCTCGGCCAACGGTCGCCGCAACGCCATGACCAGCAAATCGGCCAGTTGCTGGTCCGCGGAGATCCCCCGGTGTGCATCTGCCACCGCGAGCCGGTCCAGCGCGCTCCAGGCACGCGCCCAGAACTCCGCGCTGCCGGTCGGTTCGGCCGCGCCGACCCGGAACCAGTGCAGCTCGCGCAGGGCGCCCAGCAGATCACGCGCGTCGGCGAGCTGGGCCGCCCACTTGACGCCCAGGTCCCCGTCGGGATCAGCCACCCGGTCGAGCTTCTCCTCGGCCGAGTCGAGCACCTGCGCCATCCGAGGGGCGTGGTCGCGGTATCGGACGTCGAGCATCTCCCACCGCGCGGCGTGGATCAGATCGTGCTGCTGCTTGATGAACCGCAGCTGCTTGCGCCGCACGAGCGCGTGAACCCGGCCTGCTGCCCAGCGGGCCGCCCGGGCCAGCTGTGTGATCGGGCCGACGGTGACCAGCCACGCGAGCGCACGGAGGACGTACCCGACCCGGACGAGCCGGTGGTGACGGTGCCAGCCGAGCCGCGCGCGCTCCTCGACGGCGCGACGCGCACGATCCCGGGCCTGCTTCCAGTCGTAGTCGGCCCACTCGGTGTTCGGCTCATCGCCGATCCGGGCACGCCAGTGGTCCGGCAACCGTCCCGCGTCCTCGTGCCGCAGGCCCTCCTTCACCCGCGCATCGGTCGTGTAGGCGCGGCCGTCCACAGCCAGGTGGACGAACCGCTCCAGCAGGTCCGCGACGTCGGGCACACCCGCCGCCCGCAGCCGGCGCGCCAGCTCCCGCTCGGGGACCACCACCGCGACCGAGTCGAACCCGGGCAGCCACCGGCGCGGCCAGATCCCCCATAGCCGCCCCGGCACCGGAGCCAGCCCGGGCAGCACGAGGTTCAACAGGTCGATCTCGGCCAGCCGCAGCTGCCCGACGTCGAGCGTGACCTCGGACGGCTCCTCGTCGTAGCGGCGGAACCGCTCTTCGTCCAGGTCGCCGCGACGGTGGAACTCGACCACCGTGTTCGCGGCCGGCTCGACCGTCGCGACCAGTTCCGGGCCGCCGACCTCGAGGATCGCGCCGTGGTACCGATCGGCGAACACGAGCAGGGCCTGCGCGAACGCCTCCCACCGGCGCGCCCGTTCCGCACCGGTGCCGCGGCCCGGCGCGAAGTCCCGCCGGATGCGCTCCACCACGGCCGGGTGGTCCGCGACCAGCCGCGCCAACAGGGCCCGGCCCGCCTCCGTGTCGGCGATGGTCCGCAGCTCGTACGTCGCCATCGCGGAAACCAGCCGGCCGTCCCGCTCCTCGCCCGTGATCGCGAGCCTCGCGACCCCCGGTACCTGCCGCGGCGTGAAGCCCGCCCACGGCGCGAAGACGACCGCGACCAGCGCGTACGTCGTCATGCGAGCCCGGTCACCGAAGACGTGCAGCTCGGCGGTGCCATCCGCGCCGACCGTCAGCCGGTACTCGCCCTCGGGCTCGACGTGCGTGAACCGGTCGCTGACGAGGTTGTTGCTCATGGAGTGCCGGACCAGGCGCGGCAGGTCCTCCACCGTCCTGCCGGCCCGCTGCACCAGCTCCGCGACGGCCGGACCGTCCCGATGGCCCGCACTCAGCTCGGCGGCCGCGTCCCGCCACAGCCCGACCCACTCCCGCACCTCGGCGGGGAGGTCACCGGGCGGCGGCTGCAGCGGATACGGGTCCTGCCAGTCGCTCACCCTCCCCTCGGGGCCGTGCCAGCTGTTCGTCCGCACATCGATCCCGGGCAGCGGCTTGAGCATCCCGCCCGCAGCGGCTTCGACGACGGCGCGCAGTGCGGCCGGCCAGGTCTGCGGGAGTGGCGCGATGGCCTGCACCTGCTCTTCGGTCGCGTCCGGGTGCCGGAGGTGCACCAGTTCGTGGGCAAGCAGTCCACGCACCACCTCGGGGTGGGTCACCGCGAGCACGCGCAGCACCGAGAGGGTGCGGGTGTCGGTGTGCAACCGGCCGTCGGCGCCGGTGTAGAGGACGAGGTCGTCGGCGCCGGTGTCGGCCCACACGTTGTGGTTGAGGCCGTCGTGGGCATCCAGCTCCGGCAGACCGGCGGCGGCGAACTCCCGCCGTGCCAACCCGGAGCGTGCACCGAGCGCGACGAGCTCGTCGGCGGACAGCGTGCCGCTGACCGGGCTGCGGGCGATGGCCGGCTCGGGGTCGCCGGTCATGTCCCGGTGCGACAGCCGGGCCGGGCCACCGGTTCCGGTTCCGCCGGACGCCGGACCGCGGCCGAGGAGCACGACCTCGATCGCCGGCCAGCTCGCGGCGAGCCCCGGCTCCAGCGGCAGGTCGCGCATCTCGCCGGGCCGGAACCAGCGCAGCGCTGCGGTCTCGCCGCGCGCCTTCCGCGACAGCCTGGGCGTGACCAGCGAGCGGGCGTGGCCGAGCACGGTGACGTATCGCCAGTCGCCGTGGTCGTCGACGTAGTTGCGCCCGGCCAGCGTGTAGTCGACCGAGACGCGCAGCCCGGTCTCCTCGAGCGTCTCCCGGACCGCGGTCTCGTCGGGAGTTTCCCGGGGTTCACCCGCCCCACCCGGCAGGCCCCACGTACCCGCGTCCTGGTTCCGGCCCGCCCGGTGCTGCAGGAGCACCCACGGCGTCCCGTCCGGCGCGCGGTGCACCAGCAGCAGCCCCGCCGCGCCGGACCGCCCCCAGTGCCGGTGGCCGCATCCCCCGCAAGCGACCCACTTCCGCTTCCAGAGGTGGAGGCCGCGAACGACCGGGGGCGCGGTGGGCGCCCCGATCCGCGCCTGGACGAGCCCGAGGAAACCGTCGAGGCTCTCGATCGGGGCCCCATCGCGCGGCACGTACCCCGCCGCGCCGTGCTCGGCGAGCAGGCCGAGGAACCCGACCCACCAGTGCTTGTCCAGCAGGCGGTACTCCTTGGTGTGCCGCACGGTCGCGTCCACCACGTCGGTGGTCAGGTAGGCCACTCGTTCCCCGGCGTCGAGGGACACCACCAGGCGGCGGGCGAGCAGGCCGGCCGGGTGGGCGTCGACCCCACGACGCGTCAGGGCCTGGGTGAGGTTCAGCGTCGTCACCACGCGGATCTCCCAGCCGCGCAGCGGTGCACGCAGCGGTCCGAGCACCCACCGCTCCGCCTGGAGCAGGGCGCGCGTGCTACCCGACCCGGCGGGTGACCGGCCCGAGGCAACGCTCCACGCCTCCGACAGCGCCGCCATGATCTCCCGTTGCTCGTGCGGGGCGTAGGGGCGGACGCCGACCACCGCGTCCGGCCCGTCCACAGCCCGCCGGGACAGCCGCCACACCTGGCGGCTCCCCGCTCGCAACCAGCGGTAGGAGACGTGAGCGAGCTCTCGGGCCAGCCGGTGCGCCGCGACGTAGAGCGGGAAGCCGACCACCACCGGCGGAACGACCGCGGTCAGCACGACGACGAAGATCGCCGCCACCGCCGCGACGAGGACGAGGCGGCTGCCGGAGGCGCTCGCCCCTCGTCTGGTCAGGCGCTCGACCGGGTCTTTCAGGATCGCGACGTGGCGCAGGGACCGGTACTTGCCGCCGCGGGCGATGCGGGCGGCGAGCGCATCGCGCATGACCTCGTCGCGCACCCCGGGCCACGGCGCGAACGGCCCTTCGGGCCCCGCCTCGACCAGGACCACGGTCCAGCGCCCGCTCCGGTTCTGCTGCTTGTGCAGCACGTGGAAGGTGGTGCCGGGCCGGAACGTCACCTCCTGGTGGGCGGGGACGCTCGACACCAGCCCGCTGTACCCCCCGGTGACGGAGAAGATCCGGAACTTGACCGTGGGTGTGAAGCCCTTGCGCTTGCTGGCGCTCACGATCTGCGCCTCGGTCACGGTCCGGCCGGGCACGTACCGCTCCACGTAGCGGTTCGCCGCCTCAGCGGTCTCGAAGTAGACCCCGCGGTTCACCCAGCCGCGGAACGGGAGCCGGTTCAGCCCGGACACCAGCATCCGAATGTGCGGTGTCCACCGGGCCAGCTCGGTGACGTCCAGCGACCGCAGTGCCCGGTTGAACCGGGAGCCCCATCGGGTGTAGTCCCTCGCCGCGAGCAGGTCCTCCCACGGCACCCCCGCCAGTTCGGGGTGCCAGGAGAGCAACCGGCGCAGCGACGGGGCGACGAGCCCGCGCTTCATCAGCCGCACGCGGTGCTTGCCGAGCAGCTCGCGGTACTCCGCGCGCTCCGCTTCGGTGGCCCGGAAGTCGCGGGCCAACCACCATTCGCGCATCACCTCGGTCAGGGCGACCCGCGATTCGTCGTCGGAGACGAGCAGCTCGCCGCGCGAGGCCCACAGGACGTAGCGGAGGGTGTTGCGGGTGAGCGCGAAGCGGCGCTCCACGTAACGCACGCTGAGCACTCCCTCCGGGGTCGCCCGCAGCAACTGCAGGATCGCGCGGGTCACCCGCTCGACCTCGCGCGCGGTCGGCTCCCCGTGCGCCGACGACCGCGGCAGCCTCCCCAGCACGGCGTCGACCCGGCGCTGGTGGGCCTCCTCGCTGCGCAGGCCCATGACCCGGTCGTCGACCTCGATCCCCAGGACCTCGTCGAGGAGACCGGCGGCGCGCAGCCGCGCGTACATCTCGTCGGTGAAGAACACCACCGCGCCGCGCCCGGTGTGCAGGGTGTAGGCGCCCAGGTGGTCGGCCACCCGGCCCAGACCCCGCGCCCGCAGGAACACGCCGGGCACCACGGCCACCTCGACGGGTGGGCCGCGCGGCGATCCCGGCAGCTCGGCCGGGTCCACCGGCTTCGCCACCCCGCGCCGCAGCGCCTGCCGCAACAGCGCCTGCAGCAGCGGCTCGTCGCCGGGGAGGAACCCACCCGCGATCGCGGCGCCGTCGCCCGCGGCGCTGGGCCGCCCCTCGGCGGTCGAGTCGACGTCGGGGACGAGGCCGTGGCGGGCGAACGCCGCCTCGGCCACGGCGTCCAGCACCCGGTTCTCGGTGCCGGTGTCGCCGTACCTGCGGTGGGTCCTCGTGAGCACGGTCAGGTCGACAGCCGCCGGTCGGCCGCCCAGCGTGGTGACGGTCGCGGTGCCGGCGGCCGCCACCTCTGCCTCCGCGCCCGCGCCGGCGGCCAGCCACAGGGTGCCGTCGGTGTGCAGCTCCCAGCGGACCGTCGCCCCGGTGCCCATCAGCGCGTCCGCTTCGGGGGTGCCGACCTCGACCGCACGCCCGGCGTCCGCGCGGTGGCCGTGCGGGTTGGCGAAGGTGGGCAGCGACGCCGTGAGCGCACGCCACGCCTGCCGCTCGGTGGCCGGGGCGGTCGCCTGTTCGGTGACCAGCAGCCGCACCAGCTCGTCGCCCTCGAGGACCAGCGAGAACACCGCACGGTCGCGGGCGACCTGGTGGACCCGCACCGCGCCCCACTCCAGCACCGGGGTTCCCACGACCCGCCACAGCCGCTCGATCAGCTCGAAGGTCGCCGACCGCGGATCGAGCAGCGGCAGGGAGGACGGGAAGTCGTCGGCCACCGACAGCGATCCGTCCAGCCGCCACAGGAGGCGCCCGTCCGAGGTGGTCGGGGTGAACCCGGCGCGGTCGGCGGGCCGGACCACCACCGCGTCGCCCGCGCCGAGGGTGAGGGCGAGCCGCGCGTCCGCGGCGATCGCCCGCGCCAACACGGGGTGCACCGCGACGACCGGCTCGTAGTCCTGGTAGCGCTCGGCAAGCACCAGCTCTCCGGCACTTCTCAGATGGTCGACCAGCCGGTCGGCGATCTCGGAGTCGAGCCGGGCGGTCCGGCCCCGGCTGCCCTCGCGCGTGGCGTCCAGCAGGTAGCGGGTGACGGCGTAGCCGATGGAGGCCGGGCCGCCCGGCACCGCCGCCACGTCGGCGAGGCCGGCCTCGGCGTCGGCGAGCAGCTCGGCCGCGTAGTCGCGGTCGTCCTCGTCGGCGTTCGGGTCGCTGAGCAGATCGTGGGCCAGCGCGAGCTGGTCGCGGGCCTCCCGCAGCAGCCACGCCACCGTGTCCGGACGGACCCGGGTGCTCGCCGGCGCGGCGGGCGGGGACCACACCTCGAAGGTCTCGGTGTACGTGCTGGGCAGCAGCCGGTGGCCGGGGATCGCCACGGGGGACTCCGGGCTGGCCGCGAACACGTCGGCGGAGATCCCGCGCGCCGTGGCCTTCTCGTCGAGGTCGGCCCGGGCACCGCTCCACTTGCCGTAGGGGAAGAGCTGGACGGTCCGGGTAGCGGCCACCGCGCCCCGGGGGGTGGGCAGCAGGTCCGGGTCGTACCAGGTGGTTCGCCTGCCCTGTTTCAGGTAGTCGACGCCCAGGTCGGTGGCCCAGGCGGTGAGGAAGTCGGTGAACGCCGGCCCGAGGGCCACGGATCGGTCGCGGCCGTCGGCCATGACGTGGCTGAGCGGGATGATCTCGTTGTCGGTGACGAAGACCGCGAGCCGCGCGATCCGGCCCCCGACGGCGCCGTTCCGGTCGAGTTCGCGGGCGTAGACCACCGCGATCCGCGGGTGCAGCACGTTCTCCTGGGCGAACTCGCGCTCCACGCCGGACAGCAGGTGCTGGCAGGCGTTCCCGAAGCCGCATCCGAGGTGCAGGATCTCCACCGGGTCGGTGGACACCTCGAGCAGCACCCGCCGGCCGTCGACGGTCCGGCGCAGCGGCGCCGGGGCGTGCTCGCGCGCGACCCACGGCCGCACGCCGCCCAGCCGGATCATCAACAGCTCGTGCCACCAGGCCCAGCCGACCCGGGCGGCCTCGCCGGCGTCGCCGCCGTGGTGCAGCACGGAGAAGTAGCGCGCCAGCAGCTGCTCGAGATCCCGCCGGCTCTTCCCGCGGTACTCCACCAGCGCGTTCCACAGCATGTCGCCGGGCGCCAGCGAGATCTCCCACGCGGAGGACAGCCGCACCCGCAGCAGGCCGCCGATCCTTCGTGCGACGGTCCGGCGCAGCTCCCGCTCGTATGCGGTGAGCGGGGCGGCCCGCTCGGCCACCCGCTCGGGCCGTCCGACGGCCAGCCCGCGCAGGTCGGCCTGGACGAGCGCGGTCAGGTCCTGCACCGCCAGCGCCCCGCCCAGCCGGGCCAGGGTGCGCGCGAGACCCAGCCACGCGCCGAGGTACTGCTGGCGGTCCTGGCCCCATCCGGTATCGGGCGCGTTCGCCAGCAGCTCGTCGAGCGCCGGGCCCCAGGTCGGGCTCAGGAACGCGTCGGTCACGTCCGACAGCGCCGCCGCGCCGCGGCGGCGCTTGGGCAGATCGGACAGCCACTGCGGACCGCCGGTCGCCGCGATCAGCAGCGCGAGCGCCAGCCGGTCGCGCATCGACGCCTTCTTCGCCCACCACCGCTCCAGCCAGCGCGGTGTGCCCAGCGCATCGGCCACCCAGCTCGGCAGGCCGGCCACGGCGGCCCACGCCGGATCGGCGGCGTCGGCGAACGGCCGCCGCGACGCCTGGAACAGCCGGACGATCAGCGTGGTCCGCCAGTCCTCCGCACCGGCGAGCGGTTCGGCGGCCAGATCGCGCAGCACGCCCATCGCGGTCAGCCAGAGCTGGGTGCCGGGGGAGGAGCCCAGCGAGGGGTCGTCGGTGATCCGCAGGATCCGCCGGGCCAGGTCCAGCCGTCGCGTGGTGACGGCCAGCTCGCCGCGCAGCTGCTCGCGCACCGCGGCGTCACCGAGCTCCGGGAGCTGGTCGGTGAGCAGCGCCAGCCGAGCCGTTGCGCCGGCGACGTCGGAGCGCACCGCGGGCCCGTGCCCGCGCCGGTGCTCGGCCGCCGCCCGCAGCACCAGGTCGACCATGCCGGCGAGCTCGGCCACGCCCTGGGCCACGGAGGTCCGCAACCCGGGCCGCTCGGCCGCCAGGGCGTCGAGCCATTGCGCGACCAGCTGCCGAGCGCTCTCCCGGCGCCGCTGCCGCCACTGCTCCAGCTCCGCGTCCGCCGGACGGTTCACCCGGTGGGCGTGTTCGTGGGCGAGCACCCGCTCCAGCCAGTCCGCCGGCAGCAGGCCCTTCGCCTGCAGGCGGCGGATCACCGCGAGCTGCTCGTCGGTCACGTACACCCGGCCGTCGAGGGTGTAGGCGATGACGTTGCGCAGCTCCTCGTCGCGGACGCCGCGGCGGCGCAGGTCGTCGGCAGCCACCAGCAGCGCACCGGCGCCACCGTCCCGGGTCAGCAACCGGGTCGGTGCCGTGGCCCGGAGGGCGTCGGCGTACGCATCGCCCGGACGCTGCACCGCGAGCGCACCGGCCCGCGGACCACCGGCCGGGCGGGGCGGCGGGCCGCGCGAGCGGACGGGGGCGAACGGCAGCCTCGGCCGGATCTGCTTCTTCCACGTGTCGGTCCCGCGCACCCGGCGCAGCCCCTCGGCACCGAGGAACGTGATCAGGCCGTAGGCGCCGAACACCAGGCTGGTGATCTGGACGGCCGCGTTGCCCGGGTTGAGGTTGATCAGGCCGAGCGCGACCAGCGAGGCGCCGATCGTGAAGTTGGCGGTGGCGCCGCGCTTGGGGGCCTTGCGGCCCAGCGACAGCTCCAGGGCGACGCCGAGCCGCGACGCGTAGTAGGTGGTGCCCGTGAGGACCAGCGCCGACACGGCGGACAGGACGTTGAGGCCGACCGCGAACTGCACGGTGAGCAGGAGGTTCGCCAGGGTCAGCACCGGGAAGCCGATCACCTGCACCATCCAGCGGAACCTCGGGTGCCCGCCGATGTCGTAGCCCGCCCAGCCGCTCGCGGCCGAGGCCGCGGCGTGCAGGAGGAACGCGGTGTCGGCCACCGCGTAGATGGCGTTGACCCAGAACGCCAGGCCGCCGCTCGTCAGGGCGAGTGCGATGTGCCCGATCAGGTTGACGAGGAACGTGGTCGCCAGTGTCGTGTGCAGGACCCGGCCGAACCGCCCGGAGTGCGGGTTCATGTCCATGATCGAGTTGGCGGTCGCGCCGATCACCCGGCTGATCCGGTCCTGGTAGATCGAGTACTCCTTGATCGCCAGCTTCTGCCGGTCGGAGACCCGCTCCCCGGGCAGGAGCGGGGTGTAGCGCAGTACCGCCGCCAGGCGCATGAACTCGTCGGTGAGGCGGTCGAACTCCTTCTCCACGGACCGCAGGTGCTCCGCCCTGCCGCGCCCGGGCACCGGCTCGAGCTCGTACGGCAGGTTCTTGCGGATCACCCGCGCCTGCCAGGCGATCACGTTCAGGTCGATCCGGCCCCGCTCGATGATCGACTCGCCGAACACCCTGGCCTGCTGGGTGTGCGCGGTGCGGAGCAGCGTGATGGTGCCGCGCACGATGAACGCCACGCTGTTCGTGATCGTGAGGACCCCGGCGGTGGCGAGCCCGGTGGCCGGGCCGAACGCCATGGCCACCCCGGTGACCATCAGCGCGCCACCGATACCCATGTTGATCCAGAAGCGCTTGCGCAGCGTCGAGCGCATCTCGGCGATCGCGTGCTCGGTCCGGACGGCCTGCTGCTGGGTGGCCTCCACGTCGTCGCGGACCGCATCCATCCACTCCGTCCGGCCCTCGGATCCCGCGGTCGTGCGGGTGGCCGAGTCGACCTGGGCGGCGAGCACCATGGCGTGGACGCTGTAGTCCACCCCGAGCTCGGTGGCCCGCTCCGCGGGCTGCAACCCGTCGCGCTCGAGCCAGCGGTCGGCCCGCCGGTCCAGCCAGCCGGTCAGGTGGGCCAGCTGCTCGGACGCGGCCAGGTGCAGTGCCCGCTTGTAGAGGCCGAAGGTGTTGCGGCCCTCCACGACGGCCGGGGTCACCGCCTCGTGCCAGCGCAGCAGTGAACGCATCTGCTCGTGCGCGTGCCAGTTGCCCGGGCCGATCAGCACGTGGTCGGGGTCGGCCCTCCGGCCGGCGGCGCGCTGCTCCTCCACCCAGGCCCGCACGAACCGCTCCCGGTCGACGGGCAGCGCCCGCAGGAAGTCGTCCCAGCGACCCGAGGTGATCTCCTCGAAGGCCCACTGCTGGCCACGGCGGCGCGCGTTCCCGTACACCCGGTTCGCGTTGCCGTGCAGCATCAGCTGGACGGCGCGCTTCCCGCGCGGCTGCGACTCGATCTGCTGGAAGAGCGGCGTCATGTCGTGGTAGTGCCGCTCGTAGTTGTCCTCGGTGGGCGCCTTGACCGAGTCCGAACCCCACAGGAACCGGGTCGGGTGATCCAGCACCAGCTGGACGAACCGCTTGCGGATCGCCTCGCTGGCGTAGATGTGCTGGGCCAGGTCGTTCCACGAGACGTCGAAGTTGACCTGCTCCGCCGGGAAGTTGTGCAGCACCCAGTCGATGGCCTCGAGGTGGTTCTCCGACAGGGTGGTCCACTTGCCGGTGCCCAGGTGCGCGAGCACGACGTTGGCGCTCGGGTACTGGCGCAGCAGCCCGAGCAGCGGCACGAAGTACCGCTCGTCGGGGGTGCCCGCCGTGTAGAGGCCGTCGGCGCGCAGGCGGGCCAGACCCGCGTCGTTGTGGATGATCACCATCTGGCCGGTCTCCGAGGAGGCCTGCAGCAGCTCGCGGGTGTGCGGCGAGTACATGTCGGGCGCGGCGTCGGGCAGGGTGTCGGCCAGCCGGTGCTTCGACAGGTCCGTGAGCAGGATGCGCAGCCCACCGACGTTCGCGCTGAGCCGCTCGAGCAGCTCCAGCGCGTTCAGGTCGGTGGCGCCGTGGCCGGCCGGGAACACCTCGACCAGACCGGGCGCCACCTCGGCCAGGTGCGCGAAGGTGATGTGCCCGGCGCGCAGCGACTTCTTGACGACCTCGGCCGCGCTGATGAGCTTGCCCGCGTAGTCCAGGTAGTCGGGGTTGAGCACGTGCGCGGCCTGCGGGCCGAGCAGCCGGGTGACGCCCTCCTTGGCGAACGTCGTCTCCGCCACCGCGTAGGCGAGGTCCGGGTGCGTGATCAGCATCGCGTGCAGGTAGCCGCGCGCACCGGGGATGTCCAACCGGGCGCCGGAGATGCCCGGCACCACCCGCCAGCGCAGGTTGTCGTCCAGGTTCCGGACGCTGTCGAAGAGCCGGACGTCGGGGAACTTGCCGCGCATGGCGAGCATCGGGATGTCGAACGTGATCCCGAGCCGGTAGACCCCGATCTGGGCGTAGTAGAAGGTGCCCGACCCGGCCGTGAACAGGCCCATGCCCCGCTGTGGGATCGGCGAGAGGATCACCACGCCCTGGTGCCCGGCGTTCCGCATCATGTTGAGCTGGTTCTCGATCCGCACGTAACGCGGGTCGGAGTAGTCGTTGTGGTGCAGGTGGGTGTCCCACAGCAGCCCCAGCGCGCGACGCTGCTCGCCGATCAGCTCGGCCGCCCTCGGCTCCACCCCGAGCTCCACCAACCGGGCCCGCAGCAGCTCCACGTCGCCGGTGTCGATCGTCGCGGCCGCCGCCCGGTACTCCGCGGACGCGGGCGGCTCGCCCGCCACCCATGCCCGCCAGCGCGCCCACAGCGCGGCCCGGACCGGGATGAACTTGTCCACCCACCGCAGCCGCTCACCCGGGTTCGCCTCCGGGAACCGGGTCATCGCCGCGATCGTGTCGAACGGGATCCCGGTCGCCTTGTGGATCCGGAAGTTCGACATCCCGCTCCGGGACGCGTCGGCGACCGCGCCCTCCACCGCCTTGTAGAAGTCGACGAGCGCGCGGCCCTCGTCGGCCAGCTTCTCGTCCACCCACGTGGCGCCGTGGCGCAGGTCGTGACGCGTGCCCGCCAGCAGGGCGGACACGAAGTCGCGCACGTCCGTGCCCGTGGTCCACCCCGGCGGGGCCACGGCCGGCCTACCGACGGCGACGGCGGCCTCCGCCACTGCGTGCGGCACCCCGAGCAGGCTCGCGGCGTCCGCGATCGCGCCGGGCTCGGACAGCCCCGGGTCCGCGGCACGCAGCGCAGCCACGACGAAGGTCACCCAGTCGTTGCGGTCCTCCCAGCGCCGCAGGTGCCCCCGCAGCTCCGCGACGGCCGCCTCGTAGTCGTCGAGCGTGGTGTCCACGGCCCCCTTGTGCTCGTCGACCACGGCCAGCAGCTGCCGCTTCACCGAGGGCGCGTAGCCGTGCCGGCGGACCTGCCGCTGCTGCCGCTGGTGCCGGGCGACGACGTCGCGCTGGGCGGCCGAGGCCGCGTTGTGGAACTCCGCGGCGTACCGCAGCACCACGAGCCGCCAGTCCGGCCGGTCCCCGAAGGTGGCCAGGATGTGATCGCGCACCTGCTCGAACTCGTGGACGAGCACGGTCAGCACGTCGGCCCGGCCCGTGGCCACCAGCTGGGCGAGCTCGCGGCGGGCGCGCGCCGTGAGGAGCTCACCGTCCCGCTGGTCCGGATCGGTCACGGCCCGCTCGGCCAGCACCGCGATGGTGTGCGCCTGCTCGCGGGTGAACCCGGCCCACGGCGCGAACAGCGCCTCCACCAGCTCGTGCAGCACCCCGCCTGCGTCCTCGGCGTAGATGTGCAGGGTGCCGTCGGCGCCGACCTTGTGCCCGGCGTCGGCCTGCAGGCCCATGCGCCGGTCCGCGATCGGGCCCTTCACCCGGCGGAACACGATCGCCGGGGGCGCCCGCGGGGCCGCCGGGTACCGGCGGCGCAGCTCGGAGGCCGCCGGGCCGTCGAACACCCCGTCCAGGTACTCGACGGCGGCCTGCCGCCACAGCCCCACCAGGCCGGCGGGCCCACCCGGGCCGGACGGCAACGAGCCACCGGCCCGCAGCTGGTCGGCCAGCCGGGCCCGCTTGGTGCGGGACAGCACCCGTCCGCCCAGCGCACGGGCGAACCCGGTCTCGTCGAGCCGGGAACCGTGCGGCTTGCGCAGGCCGGACGTGGGCGCCGCGCCACCGGACGCCGCCCCACCGGTGGTGACCACCCCGCTGCCGGCGGCGTTCTCGGCGTCCAGGGCGGCCCGCGTCACCCGCACCTTCTCGGTGGTGCGCCGCACCGCGGCTTCCAGCACCTTGCGGTGCGCCTCGGCCGCCCGCAGCGCCTTGGTCGGCGTCATCTCCAGGATGTCCGGAGCCAGCGGCTCACCCGGCGCGTCCAGCGGCAGGTCGGGATCGCGGGAGATCGCGCGCACCACGTCCTCGCCGAGTCCCAGCGCTCCGGCCACCAGCGTGATGACGTCGGACTCGCTCCGGCGGCCGGTGGAGCGGAGCCGGCTGACCAGCCACGGCACCGCACCGTGGGTGAACTCGTGCAGTCGGACCACGGCCTTGTCGCTGTCGGCGAGCGCCACGTCGTGGGCCACGGCCGCGGGCGTCGGCACGCGTCCCGCATCCACCCAACGCACCACCTGGCGGCGCGGCAGGCCGAGCAGCCTGCCCACCTGGCGCGCGGAGAGCCCGTTGTTGAGCGCGTGCAGCGCGGCGTCGCGGCGCAGCTCGATCAGGTCGTCCGGGCCGAGGGCGATCAGCGTGTGGTCGATCGGCCGGTGCCAGAGGCTCCAGCGGCGGACCACCAGGTTGCCGACCACCGTGAACCGCTCGCTGAGGGCGACGGCCTCGCGCATCCCGCGGATCCGGGTCAACCGCGGGTCGTCGATGGGCAGCGCGATGACGTCGCCGCGCATCACGTGCCGGACGCGGTACTCGGTCCACCACCGGTAGGCCTCCCCGGCCCCGCTCCGCAGGTGCCGCACCGGGTGCGCCAGTCCGCTGTCGACCAGCCTGATCAGGTCGACGACGGCGCCGCCCATCTCGCGCAGCCACCTGACCGGGTGCCGCAGCTCGAGCAGGTCGACGTCCCGCCCGGTCGTGACCCCGACCCCCATCAGCACGATGAGCGCGGACACGAAGCCCGCGGCGACCTGGTCGGACACCCCGGCCGGCAGCCCGGCCAGTGCCGCGACCCCGGCGATCACCACTGCGAGGGAGCCGATCGCGTCGGACACCGCGTGTGCGTAGGCGGCCTTGCCGGTGCTGTTGCCGGTGCGCTGGTACAGCCACGCCCCCACGAGGTTGCCGACCACGCCCAGGACGCCTGCGCCGATGACGACCAGCGGGGACCCCGTCAGGTGGTGCGTCCCGGTGACGGCGGCGACGCCGATCAGGACGCCGCTGACCAGGACGGCGATTCCGATCAACCGGTCCGCCACGGTGTCGAACCGCTTCGCCGCGACCCGCGCCGCCACGATCGCCAGCAGGCCCGGCAGCAGGTCGAACACGTTGTGCAGCGCGTCGGCCGTGACGGCCCCGGAGCCGGTCACGGGCCCGAGGAGCAGCTGGGCGCCCCCGACCAGCCCGAGCACCGGCAGGGCGATCCAGGCGGCCCTGGCCAGCCCCAGCCGCGCCCACTCGCGCTCGACCGGGGTGCCCTTCGCCACGTCGGGCACCTCGACCTCGTCGTGCCCGTGCCCGACCTCGGACCCGGGGTACCGCGCCGTCCCGACCCGGCGCTCGAACAGCGCGGCCGACCTGGTGGTGACGCCGGTCGCGGTGCGCACGTAGGTGAACCCGAACCGCAGGTGCAGCTGGTGCAGCTCGGCGTTGGACGTCCAGGCGTCGAGCCGCACCCACTCCCGGCCGGAGTCCACGGCGATCCGGTCCGCGTGTGCCAGCAGCGCCGCACCCACCCCCTGGCCCGCGGCGTCGACGCCGACCATCAGTCGGTGCACCATCACCGCGGTCGCGAGCTCTTCGGCGGTCCACAGCCCCGGCGTCGCGTCGAAGTCGATCGCGATGGTGCCGAGCACCGTGCCGTCGCCGGTGGTGGCCATCCAGGTCCGGCCGGCCCGCACCGACTCCACGACGCGCTCGCGCCAGGTGGCCAGGGTGATGCCGCCCGTCCACTGGTCGGAGCCGCGGGCCGCCAGCCAGGCCGCACGCTCCGTGCGCAGCTGCACGATCGCGTCGACGTCGGCCTCGGTGGCCCGGCGGATGACCAGGTCGGGGTTCGACGCGCCGCCCGGACCGACCAGCGCAGCGCGGTGGCGCCACCATGCCCGCAGCCCGAGCCAGGCCGCCACGGCGGCGGCCAGCGCACCGATCGCGCCGCCCACGGCGAGCAGCGCCCGGGTGAACGGAGAGGTCCCCCGCTCCTGCGGCGGGGCGCGGATCGCCGGCTGACCGGACCGCTGGTTCGTCGTCGTCTGCGACGCACGCGGCTGCACCGACCCGCTCGCCGAGGCCGGCGCCGACGGGCTCGGCAGCGCCGCCGAGGGCTGGCCGGAACCCGGGTGGGCCGACGCGCTCGTGGAAGGCGCCGCGGGTGACGGGCTCATCGCCTGACCGCTGCCGAGCGAGCCGCCGAACAGCAGCACCCCGAGGACGCCGGCGGCCGCCGCGACGCGTGCGACCCGGCCGGGGCGACGTCGGCCGGTCGGCCCAGCCGTCGGCCCGGCTGGCCCGGCTGCCGGTCCGGTCGGGCCACCGGTCGGGCCGGCGGGTCCGCGCGGCCCGGACGACGGCGGCCCGCCGCCCCGCGACGGCAGCGCCCGGTTCGGCACCTCGCGGCGCGGGATCAGGCCGGCGAGCCGCTCGACCAGGCGACGCACCCCGATGATGATCGGCACGGAGGCGCCGATCCCGAGGGCGACCAGCTGCACCCACGTGTTGCCCGGGTTGAGGTTCATCAGACCCAGCGCGATCAGGGACGAGCCGATCATGAAGTTCGCGGCTGCGCCGCGCTTGGGCGCCCTGCGGCCCAGGTTCAGCTCCAGCGCGACGCCCTGGTTCAGCACGTACGCCGTCGTAACGGTGAGCACGAGCGCCGACGCCGCCGGGATGAAGTCGTGGGCGAGCATGAACTGGCCGAAGAGGAGGACGTTGGCCGTCGTCAGCACGAGGAACCCGGGGACCTGCACCAGGAACCGGAACCACGGGTGGGCGCTGATGTCGTAACCCGCCCAGCCGCTCGCGGCACCCGCCACCGCGTGCAGCCCGAAGATGGCATCCGAGATCGCGTAGGCGGCGTTGACCGCGAACGTCATCGGGTCGCCCGCGGTCACCGCGAGCGCGATGTGCCCCATCAGGTTGAACATGAACGTGGTCGCGAGCGTCGTGTGCACCAGCCGCCCGGTGAGCCCGGAGTGCGGGTTCAGCCCGACGATCGAGTTGGCGGTCGCGCCGATCAACCGGCTGATCCGGTCCTGGTAGGTGGAGTACTCGGCCACCGCGAGCTTCTGGCGGGCCGCGACCGACACCCCGTTCAGCGGGGTGTAGCGGATCGCCGCGGCCAGCTTGAGGAACTCGTCGGTGAGCCGGTCGAACTCGGCGAGCTTGGCCTCCACCAGCTTCGGGTCCCACTTGCCCACCACGCGGGTGAGCTCGTCGGGGAGGTACTTGCGGATCAGGTGGGCCTGCCACGCGACCACGTTCAGGTCGATCCGGCCCCGCTCGATGATCGACTCACCGAACACGCGGGCCTGCTGACCGTGGCCGGTGCGCGTCACGGTGATCAGGCCGCGGGCGATGAACGCGAGGCTGTTGGAGATCGCGAACACGCCGGCCGGGACCAGCTGCGGGATCGGCCCGAACCAGGCCAGCCACGCGCCGGTGGCCAACAGCCCGACCCCGACCGCGAGGTTCGCGCGGAACCGCTTGCGCAGCTCCTTGCGCAGCTCACCGATCTTGCGCTCGGTGGCGTTGGCGTCGCGCTGGGTGCCGTCCACGTCGGTCAGCACCTTGTCCATCCACTCGCGGCGGTCCGGGCCGCCGGTCGTGGTCCCGGTGATCAGGTCGACCTGCTGGGCGGTGACGATCGCCTCGGGGGTGAAGTCCACGCCGAGCACGGCCGCGTCGTCCGCCGGACGCAGCCCGCCGCGCTCCTTCCACCACAGCGCCAGCTGGGTGCGGTTCTCGCCGTAGACGATCTTGGCGTCGAGTGCCCGCAGCCGCGCCGCCCGCCACCAGAGCGGGATGGTGTTCCGGCCCTTGACGACCTTCTCGGTGACCGCCCGGTGCCAGCGGACGAACGACTGCATCTGCTCGTGCTCGTGCCAGTTGCCCGGCCCGTTCGCGACGACGTTCCCGTCCGCGTCGCGCGTCGGGACGCGGCCGGCCGCACCCTGCTCGTGGGCCCAGCCGAGGACGAACTGCCTGCGGTAGTCCGGGAGCTCGGCGAGGAACTCGTCCCACTTGCCCGAGGTGATCTCGTCGAACGCCCACTGCTGGCCCCGGCGGCGGGCGTTGCCGAGCACGCGGGCGGCGTTGCCGTGCAGCACGAGCTGGACGGCCCGCTTCCCTCCCGGCTTGGACTCGATCTCCTCGAACAGCGGCGCCATGTCGTGGTAGTGGCGCTCGTAGTTGTCGAGCGTCGGCGCCTTGACGGAGTCCGAGCCCCACAGGAACCGGGTCGGGTGGTCCAGCACCAGCTGGACGAACCGCTTGCGCGTCGCGGCACTGGCCTTGATGTGCTGGGCCAGGTCGTTCCACGAGACGTCGAAGTTGACGTCCTCCTCGGGGAACTGCCGCAGGACCCAGTCGATGACGTCGAAGTGCGTGTCGGAGAACGAGGTCCACTTGCCGAGCCCGAGGTGCGCCATCACGACGTTGGAACCCGAGTACTTGCGCAGCAGCCCGATGAGCGGCATCAGGTAGCGCTCGTCGGTCTCCCCGGCCTTGTAGAGGCCGTCGATGCCCAGGCGGGCGAGGCCGGCGTCGTTGTGGATGATCACCATCTGACCGGTCTCCTGGGACGCCCGCAGGAGCTCCTCGGTGTGCGGGCTGTACATCTGCAGCTCGCCGGTGCTCGACCGGTATGCCTTCGCCGCGGCGCGGGCCAGGCTCGCCGCCTTCTTGTGCAGCTTCAGCTCGTCGAGCAGCCCCTCCAGCTGGTGACGGTTGTCGTTCAGCCGCTCGAGCAGCGCGACCGGGTCGAGGCCCGTGCCGCCACCGCCGACCGGGAACACGTCGACCAGACCCGGCGCCACGTCGGCCAGGTACCGGTGGCTGATGTGGTGCTCGCCCAGCGACCGCTTGACGTACCGGGCGGCGTCGATCAGCTTGCCCGCGTACGCCAGGTAGTCCGGGTTGAGCACGTGCGCGGCCTGCCTGCCGAGCAGCCGGGTCACGCCCTCCTTGGCGAAGGTGGTCTCGGCCACCGCGTACGCCAGGTCCGGGTGCGTGATCAGCATCGCGTGCAGGTAGCCGCGAGCGCCGGCGATGTCGACCCGCGCACCGGAGATGCCCGGGATGGCCCGCCATCCCAGGTCCGGCTCCTCCCTCCGCAGGTCGCGCACGCCGTCGAACAACCGGACGTCCGGGAACTTGCCGTGCATCGTCAGCATCGGCACCCCGAAGGTCACGCCGAGGCGGACCACGCCGATCTGGGCGTAGTAGAAGGTGCCCGAGCCCGCCGTGAAGACCCCGCGGCCGCGCTGCGGGATCGGCGAGAGGATCACCACGCCCTGCATGCCGCCGGCCCGCATGTACTTCAGCTGGTTGGCGATGCGGGTGTAGCGCGGGTCGGAGTAGTCGTTGTGGTGCAGGTGGGTGTCCCACAGCAGCTCCAGCGCGCGCCGCTCCTTGCCGACCAGTTCCGCGGCCCGCTCCTCGACACCCAGCGCGACCAGCCGCGCCTTCAGCTCCCCGAGATCCCGCGTGTCGATGGAGTTCGCGGCGGCCCGGTACTCCCGTGGCGGCGCGGACTCCGCGTGCGCCCAAGCCCAGATCGCGGCGTAGGTCTGGATGAACTTGTCCACGATGGGCATCCGCTCGCGCGGGTTCGGCTCCATCCGGCCGGTCATCGCGGAGACCGTCTCGAAGTCGATGCCGGTCGACTTGTGGATGCGGAAGTTCGACATGCCCCGCCGCGACGCCGCGGCGACGGCGCCCGCCACGGCCTGGTAGAAGCCGGGGTTCGCCGGGTCCTCGCGGGTGAGGGTGTCCCCGAACGCCCGTAGCGTCCGGTCCACCCGCAGGCTCGCGTCCTCCAGCGCGCCGCGGCGCGTGTTCATCATCGCCTCGAGCTGGCCGGCGGCCGGGACCTCCGGGTTCCAGTGCGCGGGCGGCGCGGCCGGCAGGCCGGAGTGGACGGCGTGGGCCACCGCGGACGCGGGCAGGTCCAGCAGCGTGCGGACCCGCTCGATCGCCGCGTCCTCGGAGAGCGCGGCGTCCGCCTCGCGCAGCGCCGCCACCGCGAAGGCGGCCAGGCCGGCCCGGCCCGTCCACGCCTGGACGGCGCTGTCGAGCCGGCTTGCCGCGCCGTTGAAGTCGTCCGCCGCCGCGTCGAGGCCGGTGTTCGCGGCCGCGCCGTTCACCGCCGCCACCAGTGCGCGCTTGATGCCGGGGAGGAAGGCCAGGCTCCGGGCGCGGCGTCGCTGGCCGGCGTAGGAGTCCACCAGCGGGCGCAGGGCCGCCTCGGCGACGGAGTGGAACTCCTCCGCGTAGCCCAAGAGCAGGTTGCGCCAGGCCGGCTGGCCCTCGAACTCGTCGAGGATCCGCCTGCGGGCGTCGTCGTACCCGCGCACGAGCACGGTGAGCGCGTCGACCCGGCGCTCGGCGGCGAGCTGCTCGATCTCGCGACGGGCGCGGGCGGTCAACCACGAGCCGGTCCGGTGCGCGGGGTCGGCCACCCCGCGCTCGGCCAGCACCGCGATCGCGTGCGCCTGCGTGGGCGTGAAGCCCGCCCACGGCGCGAAGAGCGCCTCCACCAGCTCGTGCACGACGCCGGCGGCCGTCCCGGTGTCGCTGGCGTAGACGTGCAGCGTGCCGTCGCCGGTCCGCTTGTGCGCCGCGTCGGCGACCAGCCCGGTGGCGCGGTCGACGATCGGCGCGAACAGCCAGTGGAACTCCACCGCGGGCGGTCCGCGCGGGTACTTGGCCAGCAGCGTGGACAGCGCAGGCCCGTCCAGCACGCCGTCCAGCAGCTCCGCGGCGGCCTGCTGCCACAGCGGCATCAGCTCGGCCGGCAGGCCTGCCAGGGTGGGTAGCCCGCCCGAGCGGAGCTGGTCGGCCAGCCGGGCTCGCTCGTCGCTCGACATGCGCACGCCGTACAGCCGGCGACCGAACGAGCTCTCGTCGAGCCCGGAGCCGTGCGGCTTGCGCAGGCCGCTCGTCGGCCTGCCGCCCCCGGTGCCCGGGGTGCCGCCTGCGGACCGCTCGACGTCCAGGTCCGCCTTCGCCGCGCGCAGCGCCCCGGCTGCGTCCTTCGCGTTCCCGGCCAGCCGCGCGACCTCGCCGCGCACCGCCGCGAGCGCCTCGGTCGGGCCCATCTCCAGGATGTCCGGGGCCAGCTGCCGCGGAGCGTGCAGCTCCTTCCGCAGCCGGTCGATGGCCTGGACCTCCCGCCAGTCCAGGCCGACGGCAGCGGCGACCTGCTTGTAGATCACCAGCTCGCTGCGGTTGCCGTCCTTGCGGAGCCACATCACCAGCCACGGCACCCAGTCGGCCACCTTCGCCAGCTCCGCCTGCGCCGCCTCGCTGGCCTTGACGGCCCCCAGGTAGGCCTTCTCGGCATCGGTGGGCTCCGGCGCGGTTCCACGGCCCGTGACCCAGCCCCACGCCTTGCCCAGGAAGCCCTTCTCGGTCGGCTTCTCGGACGGCGGCGCAGCGCCGGGCACGTTCCGCTTCTCGCCGGGCGCGATCACGGCCGGGCCACCGGCGTCGGGAGCGGCGCCCGTCACCGGGGAACCGGGCGTCGGGCCTGCCGGTCCGGGTGCGCGGGGACCGGTCGGGCCGCCCGGCGGGCCGCGGATGGCCCAGGCCCAGATCACCGTGGCGACCACACCGACCGCGCCGAGGGTGATCGCGGCCGCGGTGGGCAGTGCGGGCCAACCCAGGAACAGGCCGGTCGCGGCCAGCGCGTTCACCACCGTGGACGCCGCCGCCACCAGCGCGTGCCGAACCTTGCCCCGAGCCGTCAGGTGAGGCCGGGTCAGCACCCAGTGCAGCAACCCGGCCAGCGTCAGTGCCCCGGTCACCGAGATCACCAACGGCAGGTGGTGCAGCTGGTAGATCAACCCGTACGCGGCGATCGTCGCCGCCGAGTACACCGTGGAGAACGTGACCAGCTTCGCCGGCAGCGCCCGGCGGAACAGTTTGCCGACCAGGTGCAGCAGCGCCTCCCCGCCGAACCCGGTGAACGTGGCCACCACCAGCCCGAACACGACGGGGTGGAGGTTGACGATCCCGTCGTACTCGGGGTGGACGAGCACGGCGTAGGTCATGAACGGGATCGACGTCAGGGTGGCCGCGGCCCCGAGCGTGGCGAGGCGGTCGGTGAACCGGTCCCACCAGGCGGCGAGCCTGCCCGTCGCCGGCGTCGACGTGGTGAACAGCGCCGCCAGCATCGCCACTGCGCCGATCACCGTGGTCGTCGCGGTCAGGCCGAACAACCCGGACACCCACCGGTTCGCCACCGGCGCCGCAGCGTTCAGCATCCCCTGGAGGTGCAGCGGGATGTTCACCGACAGCGTGGCCACGATCGCCGCCAGCAGGCCGCGCTGCACCCAGACGTTCTGCGACAGCAGCTGCTTGAACGTGTTGAGGCTGCCCCGCACCTGGAACGCCACCATCGCGCTGATCGTCGGCAGCGCCCACATCATCTGGGCCCCGGTGGCGGCGACGAACACCGCAGCCACCGCGATGTGCACCAACCCGGCGGGGCTGACAACCACCGTGGCGACCAGCTTCGTGTTGCGCCACAGCTGATCCGCCCCGGCCCGGACGGCGGCCGCCCAGTACGACGCGGTCCACTCGACCGGCCAGGCGTCGCGGATCGCGCGGCCACGATCGGCCAGCGCCGTGCCCCACCCGGAGACCGGCGTGCGCACCTCCTGGACCGCGGCGGCCAGGTCGGCGCGGGTCGGTGCGCGGATCTGCGCGGGCGTCCACTTCGACCGCACCATGGCCAGCACCGCCACACCGGCGACGACCGCCCCGGTGATGGTCGCCGCCGTGCCCGCGCCGAACCCGGCGATCGCCACGCCGGCGGCGATCCCCACCCCGGCGCCGGCCCGCAGCCCGGCCCGAGCCCGTCCCGGGCCCATCGGGGTGCTCCAGAACCCCCCGGCCGCACGGCGCAACGCGCGCCGCCCGAACCAGGCCGCCACCACAGCGACGAGCGCGCCGGCGCCGAGCAGCACGATCCGGCCGAGGCCGGACGGCAGATCCCGGTCGCCGTGCCGCCCGACCGGATTCGTCGTCGTACCCGCCGTCGGCGTCGCCGTCGGGCCGGCCGACTGCGTCGCGCTCGGGGTGCCGGTCGTCGGGCCCGCCGTCGCTTGTGTCTGCGTCGGCCCCGTCGTCGGCGCGGTGGTCGGCCCGGTCGTCGGCGGCGTCGTGGTGGGCGGCGTCGTCGGCTTCTCGGTCGGATTCTCGGTCGGCTTCCCGGTCGGCGGCGTCGCGGCCGGCACGTTCCAGGTCTCGCCCGGGTAGATCACGTTCTCGTCGCGCCCGGCGAGCCGGCCGCGGTTCGCGTCGGCGATGTCCGTCCAGTCGTGCAGCCCGAACCGGTGGGCGATCCAGGTCAGGTTGTCGCCGTTGTCCTGGGTCGTGTAGGTCTTCCCGGTCCCGTCCGGAGCCTCGAACGTCGTCGCCAGCGGCAGCGGGGTGTGGTCGCTCGGCGGCAGGACCATCCCCGGGTGCGCCGCCAGGATGGCGTCCCGCACCGCCTTCGGAGTGGTGCCCAGGCCGTCCGCGAGCCCCCGGATCGAGTCGCGCGGCTGCGACACGACGGTCCGGCCCGCGCCCGCGGGCAGGTTCAGCACGGTGCCCGCGCTGACGTAGGTGACGTCGATGCGCACGACCTGGTGCTGGTCGCGCACCGGGGCCTCCGACTGGTGCGCGAGGCCCCCCGCCAACGACAGGCCGAGCACGCCGAGCACCGCGGTCATCGCTGCGGCGGTGGCGGCCCGCCGCGCCGGGGTCGGCGACCCGCGCGGTGTCGGGTGCATCCACCGGTAGGTCACGACGAGGGCGGCCACGGCGAGCACCCCGCCGCCGACGAGCGTCACCGGGTGCAGGAGGCCGTGCTCGAGCACCCACCACAGACCGGCCGCGACCGCGCCGAGGGACACCGCCGTGACGAGGGCGGGCTTGCCGATCCGTTGCATGAGCGCCGGTGAACCACGCGACTGCGGAGCGGCGGCGCGGTGGAGCGCCACGATCGCCATCGCGGCCAGCACCCCACCCGCGAGCACCAGCACCGGTGCGACGAGCCCGTGCCCGGTCAGCGCGAGCCATCCGGCCGTGCCCAGCACGGGGCTGGCCGTCGATGCCACACCGGCGATCCCGCGCGGAACACCCGGTTGCAGACCGGTACGGCCGAACCTGCCGGCTCCCTTGCCCGCCGGCATGGGCAGCCGCGCCTTCAGCCCCTGCAGCATGCCGTTCAGCAGCCGCATGCCGGCGGCGATCGCCGCGCCGAGGGTGAGCAGGCCCGCTCCGGGCACGCCGGCGAGGACCAGCGGCACCCCGACCAGACCCACGCCGACCAGCGTGATCAGTGCCGGGCGCTGTACGACCGGGACGACCAGCAGCGGAGTGCCGATCAGGATCCGGTCCGTCCACCGGCGCGCGGCCAGGCCGCTGACGGTGGGTGTCGGGAGATCCGCGTCGGCCGGCGGGCCGCGGTTGCGGACCAGGTGGATGGTCGCGACCACCGCGCCCGCCAGCGCCATGCCGGCCACGCCGAAAGCGGCCATGCCCACTGCGCCCATGCCGGCCAGCACCGCCAGCCCGGCACCCGCGGCACCGGCCAGGGCTCCGGTGCCGGCAGCGAGGCGGGCCGGGAAGCGGCGCGGTGCCTGCGGTGCCGGTCCGTGCCTCGGCTGCCCGTGCTGGGCGCGGACGTGCGCGTCGAGCACCAGCAGCGCCACGTGCTGGCTCATCCCGCCCACCTGGCGCGGCTCGGCCGGCTGCGCCAGCCGCAGCGAACCGGAGCCGTAGGCGACCAGGGTGGCCAGCTCGGGCTCGGTGAGCGTGCCCTGACGGGCCCGGATGAGAAGTCCCCTGGCCGGCTCCGGCAGCCCGTCGGCGAGGGCCGCGAGCTCCGCGATCCCGGTCCGGTGCCGCATGATGTCCAGCCAGCGGGATGTCGCAGCCCGGTTCGGGTCACGCGCCATCCCGGCCGCGATGTGCAGCGCGGTGAGCAGCTCCTCGTGGCCCCAGTCCAGGTTGGCGGCCAGCTCGTCGGCGACGTGCCGGTCCTGGTTGTCCGCACGCCGTCCCGGCACCGCTCCGCGGGCACCGACCTGGGCCACGGCCCGGCGCAGCTCCCGCAGCGCGGAGCCCGGGAGGTCGAGGTCGGCGAGCTGGTCGCGGGACAGCGCGGCCACCTGTGCCAGCGAGGTGATCCCGGCCCGGACCAGCACCCGGTAGACCCGGTCCTGGTGCGCACGCAGGTGGGCGATGAGCTCCTCGATCCGGTCGGCGCGCTGCCACAGCGCGGCCCGCTCGGCCGGATGCAGGTCGAAGTCCTGCACAGCGCGCAGCGCGTCGCGCACCTGCCGCCACAAGCCGTCCTTCGCCTTGTCGCGCAGCATCTCGTCGACCGCCCGGCGCAGCGTCCCGGCACCCAGTTCGGCCTCGGCCAGCGCGATCGTGGCGTCCCGCATGCGGCGGTGCAGCTGGTGCAGGTCCAGCCCGACCATCTGGGCCAGGTCCCGCTCGGACAGCGCCTCCACGACATCCTCGGGGCTCAGCCAGTCGGCGTCGTCCACGAGCTCGTCTCGGACCGCCCGCCGCAGCGCGTCGACGCTCATCCCGGCCGTCTCGGCGAGGACCTCGTCCCGCACCTCCTCGCGGGCGTCCGCCGGGTCCAACCCCCTGGCCGCCAGCCGGTCGTGGACCTCCTCCCACAGCTGCTCGACCGTCAGCCCCACGAACCGGGCGAGGAACTCGTCCGGCACGGACTCCCAGAGCTCCACCAGGTCCGCGCGGTCCTGCCCGAACACGACCACCTGGTTGCGGACCCGCTGCAGCAGCTCCTGGACGCCCATCCCGGCAGCGGCGGCCAGTACCTCGTTGCGGACCAGGTCCCGCACGTCCTCGACGTCCAGCCCCAGCGCCCCGGCGAGCAGCGGCAGCGCGACCCGCTCGGTGAGGATCGCGGTGCGCTCCGCCGCCTCGGTGCGCACGCCCCGCCCGGCGGCCTCCCGGCCACCGAGGAGCGTGTTGTTGCGGAGCTCGCGGGTCAGCTTCTCGCCGATCCGCTCGACGTACCGGGCGACCTCGTGCGGGCGGACGGCCGTGGCGTGGTCGGCCGGCACGCCGCTGCGCTCGTTGAGCCGCTGCGCGATCTCCGCTTCCGGGAGACCCGCGGCGTAGTCCAGGAGCGCCTGCAGCTCGCGGTCGCTCAGCGCGGTCAGCCGCAGCCGGTCCGCCGCGTCGACCCGGGGCGCCGGTCCCCCGAACTCGGGGCCGGCCTTCCGCTCCTCCTCCCGCTGGGCCAGGACCTGCGCGGCCACGACCAGTGTCGCGACGAACGTCGGGCGGTCCAGCGTCAGCTTCCCGCGCAGTTCGGTGTTCCGCTCGAACGCGCGCAGCTCGTCGGCGATCGTCTCCTGCCGCTCGACCGCGTTCGCCACGTCGTCCTGGGTGAGCCGGTGCATCACCCAGGTCCGCTGCGGGATCAGCTGCGCCAGCTGCTGGGCGGTCGCCGGATCCGCGTCGGCCTGGTACTCCTTCGCCAGCTCCTGGACCTGGGTGTTCCGCTCGGGGGAGAGCCCCGCGACGGGCTCCCCGAGCAGGGCCGTCTCCAGCTGCGCGAGGTCGAATCCGACGTCGCCGGGAAGGGCCGGGAGTGCCTCGACCTCGTCCGCGGTCAGCAACTGCTTGGCGGCCTCGGCCTCGGTCCTGGCCTCCTGCTTGCCGGCCTTGCCCACCGTGGCCGAGCCGAACTCGAGCTCGAAGAGCGTCTTGAGCTCGTTCTCGTAGCGGATGACCCGGGACAGTGCGTCGAGGCCCTCGAGCTCGGCGGCCTGGGCCACCTCGCCGGTGACGTCCCGCACCGCTTCGTAGCTCGGGGTCGTCCGGCGCTGGTAGACCCGGTCCTCGGGCGACCGGTGGATCACCGCGCTGCCGTTCTGGCCGTTGCGGGCGGCGCGACCGCGCAGCTGGCCCTCGGCCCGCGCCGACGCCTGCTCGCCGAGGCCGACGACGGCCAGCCCGCCGCGGTCGTTGACCTCCGCCCCCTCGGCCTTCTGGCGGGCGGTCACCTCCGCGTGGACCGCCGCGTACTCGGCCTCGTAGCGCGTCTTGTCCCCGCCCCAGCCGGGGTAGCGCCGGCTCATCTCGCGGGCGGTCATCCACGTCACGTCGCCACCGAGCTGGATGTCGGCGGCGCGGTTGGTCACGGTGCTCACCGTCACCGCACCCTTGCGGCCGGCCTTGGCGGTGATGGCGCCCTCGCTGGTGAGGTTCATCGCGGTGAGGGTGCGGTGCTTGACGCCCGCCGCCCACAGCATCTCGGAGATGATCGTCGCCTCCGTGACGTCGGGGACGTCGATCAGCACGGGGCGCCCGTCCTCGTGCGCGGCGAGCGCGTCGGCCACCACGGCTTCCCGGGCCTCCTGCCGGTTCGCGTGGTCGACGGGCTTGTGCTCGACCCGGTGGACCCCGTCGTGCGGCTCGAGGTAGATCACCTCCTTGCCGTACTGCTGCCGGAACGCCGCCTCGGTCTCGCCGATGACACCGGTCATCCCCGTGAAGTCCCGGTCGCCGATGAACTCGCCGATGTCCATCGAGGCGGCCGTCCGGGACGGCTTGCCGATCTTGAGCCCGGCGTGGTTCAGGGACTCGGCGTACTCGATCGCCTCCTGCAGCCCGTTGTTGAAACGACGCCCCGCCAGCGGACGCCGGTACTTGCCGACCAGCACGACCCGGCTCTCGCCCGTGGCCGGGTTGTGCTCGACGAAGTAGTCCAGCCCGGGGGAACGGCCGCCCTCGTTGAGCACGTGGCGTTGCGTCAACGCCTGGTTGATCCGGTTCACCAGCGGGTCGTCCGCCGCCAGCTTCCGGCCGCCCCGCTCGGCCGGCAGGCGCTCGATGAATCCGAGCCCCTCGGAGGTCACCTTCGCGGTGCCACCGTGCGCGTCCCACTCGATCCTGAAGTGGCCGCTCTCCGGATCCAGCCGCGCGGCGACGTTGTACCCGTACTCCAGGTCCGCGAGCGGCACCTCGACGCCCGGGATCTCGTCGGCGAGCCGGTACCGCATGTTCGCGTCGTCGATGAGGAAGGTGTCGACCTCGTCGAAGATCAGGAACCCGCCGCGGCCGTCCTGCACCGGCTTCTTCGCCTCGCGGACCAGGGCGCGCAGCTCCGCCATCGACTTGCGGTCACCGGCCAGCGCCTTCTCGAGCACGGGGTTCAGCACGGTCTTGTCCAGCTGCGGGATGCCCGACCGGTCGCGCAGCAGATCGAAGACGATCTCGGCGGTGCCGACCGTGACGTCCGCCTGGTTGGCGCGCCGCTTCGCGGACGGCGACTGCGTGTCGATCACCAGGTCAGCGGACGCGCCGAGGTTCCCACCGATCCGCTTGACCTCGGTGACGGCCTTGCCCGCAGACGTGTTGTCGGTGGTCAGCCAGTGCACGCCACGGCCGTCCACCGCCCGCACCAGGGCAGCGACCGCACCGGTGAGCGTCTTGCCTTCGCCGGTGCGCATCTCCACGACGTAGCCGCGCACCATCGCGAGCGCGCCGGCCACCTGGTCCGGGCGTACGACCTTGCCGTCGTCCAGGCCGCGCTTGCTCGGGCGGGCGGAGGCCTCGCACACCAGGGCCAGGCACTCCAGCTCGACGTCCTTCAGGGTGCGCTCGCCGCTGGAGACCTGCTGCTTGAGCTCCTGGTACCGGGTCCGCAGCCACTTGGTGCTGCGCCAGCCGAACTTCCATACGAGCCGGTGCACCTCGGCCAGTTCGGCCGGCGTCAGGGCCTGGGCGCCACGCATCCCCACCGTGGCGACCTGTCCGGAGTCCTCGCCGGCCGGCTTGTAGTAGAAGTCGGTGTCCGCACCCTTCAGTGCGGCCTGGAGCTGCGCCTCGGAGACGCCCAGTTCCCGGGCCAGCTCGTCGGCGGGCGCCGTGTAGCCCTTCTCGGCCTCGATCCGGGCCTGCATCGCCTCGCGGACCTGGTCGACCAGGGCCGGGTCCGGACCGTAGGCGCCGCCACCGGGCTCTTCGGTGATGCGTGGCCCACCGTCGGTGTCGGCACCGCGCCCCGGCCGGGGCAGCCCGTCGACGAGCTCCTGCATCGCACGGTTGCCCGCCTCGAAGGCGTCACCGTGCTCGTTCTTGCCCGTCGACGACTCACTGGAGGCGTCGTAGGACATCCGGAGGCCGTTCTCGCCCGCCCGGCCGTGCGGATAGTGCCGGACGAACCCGACCTGCTCGCCGGTGGCCGGGTCGGCCTCGACGAAGTACTCGAAGTCGCCCAGGTCATCCTGACCGATCCGATCGGCGAGCTCCCGCTCGGTCATCGGCTTGCGCGTCAGACCCGTGCGGATCTCACCGGCGACATCACTCGCCTTGCGGACGGGCATGCCGCGCATGGCTCGCGTCAGCTTCTTGGCCGTGGGCGCCTTGCCCGCAGGCCGCGAAGCCGTGCCGCCGGGCCGCTCGGACGCCGGAGCGACCGACGAGCCCTCGCGACCGGAACCGGTCTTCGCTACTTCGGTGCCAGCGGGCTCACCCGCTGGTTCTGCCGCTCCCCGCTCGGCGTCGGCGTTCTGCTCCGCCGCGGTGGAGGTGCGGTCGAGGGTGTTCTCGGTGTTGCCGTCCTGGTCCTGGATCTCCTCGCTCGAGTTGCGCTTCTGACCTGCCGCCTGTGCCCGTCCGGCCTCCGTTCCCTCGATCGGCGCCTCGTTGCTCCGAGCGCCCTCTCCCACGCTGACGTCGTTCCGACCGGCAGCGCCCGTCGTGGCGGCCTTGCCCGCCTGCGACTGCTCGCTGCCTCCAGTGCCCCTCCCGATGCCCTCGGGCTCGGCGGGGGCGGCTTCCACGCGGCCGGCGTCGCCGGCCTTACCGGTGGTCGCGGAGTCCTGCCCAGGGGGCGGGATGCCCGTCTTGAGGGGGTCGATCGCACGCGGGTTGCCGACGGGGTCGACGGAACCGAGCTCGCCGGCGGCCGTACCCGTGGTCGGCGGCCCGTCCCCGGCGACCGCATCGTCGCCGTTGGCCTTGGACCCACCGCTCTGCTCGCCGCGACCGCCGGTGCTCTCCCGCGCGGGCAGGGCAGGGAGCTTCTGCTCCCCGGGGTCCTGCGGGCGCTGCGGCTGCGGCGGCTCGGCCGGATCGGATGCCGTGCCACGGCCCGTGCCGTCGCCGTCCACGACGACCACCGGCCGCTTCCCGGCACCGTTGCCCGAGCCCGGCTCGGACCCGCCACCCGAGGGCAGCTCGGAGCCGGCACCGTCGGCTGCTCCGGAGGGAGCACCCTGCGGGTCGCCCTGCTGCGGCTGCGCACCGTGGGTCTCGGTGGCGCGGCCGGGAACCGGCACCACACCGACGCCGTCCGGCGAGCCGCGGACCGGTGGGAGCTCCACCTGACCGGACCGGGTGCCGGAGGGGTTCTCGAGCCCCGGCACACCGACGCCGGTGTTCTGCGCCGGCGGCTGTGCGCCCGGCGGCGCGGCCTCGGGCGGCCCGCCGTGCGCTGCGCCGACCGGCTGCTCGGGGCTGGTCGGGGCGCCGGCCGCACCGGGCGCGGGATCGGCCGTATCTGCACCGGGAGCCGGTGCCGGATCACCGGCCGCGCCCAGGGCGCCGGGGGCCCCACCGGTCGCCGGAGACGGCGACTCCGCCTCAGCCCCACCCGGCACGATCGGACGCGGCGCCGGTCCCGGCGGGCCCGCCTCCCGCTCGGCCGGAACCCGCAGCCCGGGCTCCTGCTCGGCCGGAACCTGCGCTCCGGGCTCCCGCTCGGCGCGGGCCTGCGCCGCACGGGCGTCCTCCTCGACCTGAGCGCGGATACCGGCTTCGTCCTGCTCGGCACGAGCCCGGATGGCGGCCGCCTCCTGCTCGGCCCGGGCCCGGACGGCGGCCTCGTCCTGCGCAGCGCGAACCCGGATCTCGGATTCCGCCCGCTCCGCACGAGCCCGGGCGTCAGGGGTCTGCTCCCGCTCCGCCTGCTCCCGAACCGCCTGGGCGTCCACGTCGGCCTGCCGGCGGATCGCGGCAGCATCCTGGTCCGCCTGCTGCCGGAGCGCCGAGACCTCGTCGTCGGCCTGCTGGCGGATCGCCGAGGCGTCGTCGTCGGCCTGCCGGCGAACCGCCGAGGCGTCGTCGTCGGCCTGCTGCTGCCGCGGCGCCGACGTGTCGTCGGAGTCGTCGGCCTGCTGCCGGGTGGCCGACGCGTCGTCGTCGGCCTGCTGCCGAGGAGCCGCGGACTCCTCGTCGGCGTGCGCCCGGCCGCCGGTCGTGGCTCCGGCGTCCTCGCTCGGCGTGCCGGACCGGGCCGGCTCGTCGGCTCCCTTGCCGCCGCTCGGCCGGGCCACGACGTCGCCGGTGGCACCCTTGCCGCCTGCCGGCCCGCCGCCCGTGACCTCGCCACCCGCCGGCGGAGCTCCGTCACCACCGGCGCCGCCCTTGCCCCCGGGGGGTGGCGCGGCCGCGTCGCCGGCGCCGGGGCCACCGGGTGGTGGCGCACCGTCGCCACCGGTGACCTTCCCGCCGGCGCTGCCGCCGCCCTTGCCCCCCGACGGGAGCGTGACCGGGGGAACGGCCGGGGTCTGGCCTTCGGGGCCCGTCGGAGGCTTGGCGGGGTTCGCAGCGGCCGGCCGGGCGCCGGCGAGCCCGGGCGCCCGGTTGCGCATGGTGCCCCACGTGCCCGTGCCCGTCCTCATCCACGGGGCCGGCCCGATCTTCCCCACCATCTGGGCCCCGCTGAGCCCCATCAGGACGCCGTTCAGCAACAGGTTGGTGCCGTCCCACAGCCGGTTCTCGTTGCTCATCTGGCCGAAGTTCGCGACGTAGTGGTAGCCGGCCTCGCCGAACTGCCCGGTGAAGGCGGTGAACGCCGTGCCGTTGGCCACCTTCGCCCCGACACCCACCGCCGTGGCTGTTCTGCCCATGCCCGCCACGGCCGCCGCGCCCGCCCCCAGCTTCGCCACGGTGCCCACTCCGAGCGCGGCACTGCCGACGACCATGAGCGCGTCGGCGCGGGCGGCCGGGTTGGTGAAGACGTTGTTCGACTGCCCGTGCGCCGAGCGGGTGTTCATGTTCTGCACGGCGCGGACGCTGAAGTAGCCGACCCCGGCGAGGGTCAGGGCGACGCCGCCCGCGTACATGGCCGCGGCCGCCGGGGCCCCCAGACCGAAGGTCGCGACCCCGACGGCGGTGCCGCCGATGAACATCAACGCCGCGCCCGCGAGCGAGACCACACCCATGATCCGGTCGGACCACTTGTGCTTGACGTGCTTCCCGTCCGTCGTCTCGAGCGTCAGGTTGCCGATCTTCGCGCTCAGATCGGTGGGGGCGAGCAGCTTCGTGCCCTCGCCGAACAGCTCGTTGTTGTCGCGGAAGTCGCCGAGGTCGTTGTAGTTCGCGCCCTTGACGTCGATGTACGCCTTGACGTTGCCCTGGGAGTCCATCACCCGGTAGATCGGCATGTAGCGCAGCTCGTGGGACTCGGGGTCCTCGTACAACGTCATGAGCGTGTCGGTGTTCGACCCGTCTTCGGAGTACTTCTCGATCCCCTTCTTGATCTCGCCGTCGAGGCCGGCGAAATCCTCCTTCGTGAGGGGCACCGACAACGCGTTCATGATCTCCTGCGGGGTGCCCCGCGAGGCGAACTCGGCGCGCCGGTCCTCCGGCGTCGCGCCCGCGAACGCGTCGCCGTCGTAGCCCTCGTACTTCTTGACCCCCTCGTCGAAGTACTTCTTCATCAGGGAGTCGGTGATGTTGTCGTAGTACTGCTTGTTGATCCCCGAGTTGAGCACGTAGACCATGTCCGGCCGGCCGGTGGACGGCAGCTGGAGGAGCTCGGTCCTCTTGTTGTCGGAGGTCCGGGCGAACAGCTTGTTGTCCGCGGAGCGAGAGCCGAGGTCGCGCAGGACCGTGTCGTAGTTCAGCCCCGCCGTGGTGGCGAGCAGCTTGATGTCCTTCGTGACCTGGTCATCGGGACCGCGGGTCTTCTCCAGGTGATCGGCCAGGGCGGTCGCGCGGTCCTGGAAGTCGTCCCACTTCTTCAGCTGGCCCGCCCACGCCGGGTCGCCCGCGTTGCCCGCGAAGCCGATGTCGTACGTGCGCAGGTGCTCGTAGTCCGCCCCGCTCAGCTGCTTGCCCGGCAGCTTCGGCTGCGCCTTGAGGTAGTCACTGATGTACCCCAGCTCGTCCCAGTCGGCGTTGATGCCGGTGCGCAGGGCGTTCAACCGGTCGGCCTCGGCGTTGAGCCGGTCGACGTCGGCCTGGGTGGCCTTCCCGTTGCGCTTCTTCGCCTCGAACGCCGCCTTCTGGCTGTTGTACGCGGCGCTCTGCTCCTCCCAGGCGTTGGTGCGCAGCCGCAGGTCCTCCTTGTGGCCCACCATCGCGAGGTTGGTGACGCCCGCGGCGTTGCCCTGCGCCTGCTGCTCGGGCGTGAGGAGGACGAACCTGGTCCCCTTCGGCAGGGCGTCGGCTTCCTTCTGGCTGGACACGATGACCCGGCCCTGGTCATCGAGTTGCTGGCCCTTGCTGTTGACCCCCAGCGTCCTCTGGATGTCCTCGTTGATCGTCGGCAGCGACTTGCCGTCGAGCTTCCCGGGCAGGTTCCCGTCGGCGACGCTCTGGTTCTTCGCGTTGATCAGCAGGCGCTGGTAGTCCATCTGGTCGAGGCCGTTGACGATGCCCCGGTCGACGTCCAGCAGCGGGAACCGCTTCTGCGCAGTGGCCAGCAGGTGCTGCTCGTGATCGGTCAGCGTCGACGTGTCGCCGGTCTGCTCGACCTTGTCGAGGATCCGGTTGAGGCCCGGCAGCTCGGCGTTCCCCTTGTCCTTGACGTACTGCGCGTTGGACTCGGCTCCCGCCACGCGCGCCTCGGCGAACGCCTTCTCGACCGCACTCAGCGGACGCACCGCGGCGTCGTAGGCCTTCTTCTGCTCGTCGGTGAGGGCGTTGTAGGACGCCGGGTCCAGCGGAGGCAGCTGGTCGCTCTCCGTGAGCTCCTTGACCAGCTGGTTATGGGCCTTGACGTGCTCCTGGTAGGTCTTCTCGCTCAGCTTCCCGGCCGCGACCTTCTTCTTCTCGTCGTCGAGCTTCTTCTGGCTCGCGTCGATGATCGGCTGGGTCAGGTCCTCCTTCAGCTTCTTGTCGACCGGGGCGTCCGTCGCCTTCCGGGTGTAGCTGGGGTCGAGCAGCAGCATCCAGCTGGGCTCCGCCTCGCCGCGCCCCTTGACCATCGTCTCCGGGTCGCCGCCGGTGCAGCCGTTGGCGCCGGCCCCCTTGCCGCAGTACCACCCGTCGTTCGGGCCGTACTTGTCGATGTTGTTGGTGTCCGGGCGGCCGTCCCCGTCGGTGTCGACCTGCGTGTTCGGGTTGGGGTACAGCAGCACCGTCGGCTTGCAGCTCCCGTTGTCGCACATCAGGGTCTTGTGCGCCCCGTCCTTGCCGGGGGCGTTCGTCTCGCCGATGCAGGTGCCGCCGCCGTAGCAGACGCCGAAGCCGCCGTTGCCCTTGGCGTCGCGGTAGCCCTGCACGAAACCGCAGCCATTGGCGGCGCAGTACTGGGCGTCGCCCTCCGGGGTGAAGCTGTAGACCCGGCCGGGTCCGTCGAGCCGGACCTCGAAGTAGCCGTTCGGCGTCTTGGTGCCCTCGTTGCCGGCGAACTCGTCGTGCATCAGGCACACAGCGGTGCAGGTCCGCTTGGTCGGGTCGACCTTGAACAGGTCGTTCGGGCCCTTGCCCAGGCCCGTGACGGACCCGTTGCAGATCACCTGGCAGTTCTTGTCCAGCGACACGCCCTTGTTGCCCGGGACCGTCTCGCTGCACATCCCGTAGCAGTCGAAGCTGCCGCCCTTGCCCTCGTCGTCGGGCGTGACCACGACGAGCCGGTCGGCCGCCGTGGGCTTCTGGGCCTTGCAGTTGGAGTAGCAAGGGAGGGAGAGCGACGACTGGAACAGTGGCGAGCCGAACGCGGTGGGGTAGGTGTTCTCGATCTTCCGGCCGTCGGGCAGCTCCACCGACCCGGACTGGCCGTACATCTCGTACCGGCCGTGCGGCTGGCCCCGGCCCGCCGTCATGACGAACGCGGTGTTGGGCTTCCACTTGCCCACCTCGCCCGGGCCCTGGCGGGTCTGGAGCGGACCGTCGCCGTTCGCGATCATCTTGACGCCCTCGAAGGACGTGAAGCGACCCTGGCCGTTCCAGGACGCCACCGCCGGGTTGTCGAACCCGTCCCGGGCCATGAGCCAGGCGTCGACGCCCTTCCCACCGAACGGGCCACCGATGTCGAAGGTGTCCTGGACGGGCTTCCCGTCCTTCACCTTGCCGTTCTTCAGCGCCCCGTAGCAGCCGGCCGGGCAGGCCACCACGAACGCCCCGCCCTTCGGGTCGCCGTAGCTGGCGGTGACGCCACCGCCGCCCCTCGCCGTGACGGTGCTGCCGCTGAAGGCGTCCTTGATCGAGCCGGTGGTCTTCGCCCAGCCCATGCCGCGGCCCTGGTCGTCGCGGTAGCTGCCGGCTTCCTTGGGGTCGGTGGCCGTGTCGTACTTGGTGCCGCCCGGCGCGGTCGGGTTGTTGACGACGAGGTTGCCGTCCTTGCCGACGGTGAGCTTCTGCCCGCTCGAGCCGACGCCGGCCTTCTCGATGCAGTCGGCCTTCGTGCAGGTCTGCCACGCGCCGTCCTGCTTGTCGCCGAGGTTGCGGTACCGGTACTTGCACTCGTTCCCGTTGCACTGGAACTCGGCGCCGTAGCGGTTGTCGCCGATGCCGCGCAGCTTCGGCCGGCCCGTCTTCGGGTCGATGATCGGCTCGTGCGTCTTGGGGTCGATCTCGACGCCAGCGGCCTGGGCGCGCTTCCACCCGGCGTCGACGGTCTTGATCCAGTCGCTGGCACCGGCTTCCTTGAAGTTCGCGCAGTACCCGGAGCAGTAGGCGTTGCCGCCGTTCTTCTGGCCGGGGATCGCGACGGCCGTGACACCGCAGCCGCCGTTGTTGCCCGAGCACTCGGCGGTCTTCCACGCCGTGTAGTAGCCGCCGTCCTTCTCCCAGGTGGCCGACTGCTCCGCACCCTTCTTGGAGTCCTTGGCCTTGGCGTAGAAGGGTGCGTCGCAGTTCGCCGCGCCCGAACAGGTGGCCGACGCCGACGCGTGGTTGCCTTCGGCGAAGGCGCTCGCGGACACCGCGACCCCGCCGCCGCCCATACCGCCGCCACCAGAGCCGGACGCGCGGGCCCAGGCGTACGACCCCGTCTCCGGGTCGCGGGCCGAGGCCGAGCGCGAAGCCGAGTACGAGTGGCTGCAGCTGGTGCCCTTGGTGCCCATGCACGACGCCGACGCCTGCGCCGAGTTCGCATCGCCGGCGGCCGCGGCGGTGGTCATGACCTGGCCGCCGCCGATGGTTCCCTTCCCGAAGCCGACCGCGTCGGCCTTGGCACCGGGAGCCGACGCGTGGCTCTCGGCCCGGTAGGAGTACCGGCACCCGGAGCCTGCGCTGCCGTTGCAGGACGCGCCCGCCATGGCACCGTCCGCGGAGGCCTTGGCCGCCGCGCTCGTGCCGCACCATCCGCCGCCCGCGCCGCCGCGCGCACCGCAGGTGGCATCGGCCGTGGCGCGGCTGCCACCGCCTGCCGACTGCGCGTGGCTGCTCGCGGCGAAGCTGTACCGGCAGGTCGAGCCCGCAGTGCCCTGGCAGGACGCGGAGACCTGCGTCCCGTTCTCCGTCGCGCCCACCCGGCTCGAGCCCGCGCACTGCCCGTTGGTCCCAGCCGTGCAGTCGGTGCGGGAGGACGCCTTGTTGACGCCACCGGGGGCGGCGGCGTGGGCGGTGCCCTCGGTGTGGGTGCGGCACCCGGTGCCCGCGCAGGTGCCGGTCACCTCGGCGATCGCCTCGGACGCGAACCCGCCGGTTCCGGCCTGGCAACCGCCGGCCGCCGCGCAGGTGGCGGTGGCGTGCGCCTTCACCCGGGTTGCGCCGATGGCGTTCGACTCGGAGGAGGCACGGGTGGCGCAGCCGGCCGCGGTGCCGTTGTCGCAGGTGGCGGTCACCTGGGCCGTCGTGGTGGCGAACCGCTGCTCGGCCGGGACGTCCGACGTGGTGGTCGCCGTCGAGGACGCCGCGCTGATCTGGGCCCGGCACGCGGTGGTTCCGTCACACCCGGTGGACCCGGTGGCGGTGCTGGTGCTGCGCTTGCCGGCCGGCCCGGCGACCGCGGTGACGCCGCCGGTGACCCGGCCGGTGCAGCCCGCCTCCGGGCAGTCGATCTGGGAGCCGGCCTGCGCCTGCCCGGTGACGCCCGGGATCGACTTGGCCTTGGCACCCTTGTCGGGGCTCTCGCCCGCGTTGCGCGTGATGGTGGCCGTGGCGTCGCTCGCCGCCACGCATCCGCTCGCGGCAGCAGTGCACGTGGCCGCGGTCTGCGTCCGGCCCGGCGTGCCGCTCGTGCCGCCCGTGGTGGCGGCGGTGCAACCGGCACCGGTGCACTGCGCGGTCGCGGACGACTGCGACCACGTGGCCGGCGCGGCGGTGACCGGCTTCGCGGCCAGCTTCGCGGCCTCGGTTGCCGTCTTGCGCGCGTCCTTCGCCGCGGCCGCGGCATCGGCGGCGGTCTTCTTCTGTGCTGCGGTCGCACCCGGGCGGGCGGCGACCTTCGCGGCCTGCGCGGCGCGCTGCTCGGCCTCGGTGGCCTGCTGCTTCGCCTGCTCGGCCTGGCTGTTCTGCTGCTCCGCGACGATGTCGGCCACGACCTGGCCGGAGCCTGCGGAGGAGTCGGTCTGGACATGGCAGCCGCTCGCCGTGCTGGTGCAGCTGCCGCTGGAGGTGGAGGTGCCGGTCCCCGGGGGACCACGCGCCCCGCCCTCACCGTTCATCGCGGCCGGCCCGTCGCTCCCGCTGGCCGAGGTCCGTGCCTCGCCCGTGCACGGCGTGCCGCCGGCGCAGTCCATCGTGGCCGACGCCATCGTCCAGCTGGACGCGCCCGGCACCGTGGGCCCGCCGGAGTTCGCGGACGAACCCGGCGCCACGGGCGCAGGCGGCGTGGCCGGCTGGTCCGACCCCTGCCCCTGCTGGTCGGCAGGTGCCTTGCCCTGGTCCCCGGTGGTCTCGGAGGACACCGTGGCGTTCGCGGTCGACCGGGCCTGCACCAGCGGGCTGATGATGTTCGCGTTCGGCTCGCTGGAGGCACCGGAGTTGGTGACCGCCTGGCACACCCCGCCCGACACGCCGTTGCACGAGCCCTCGCTGCGCGAACCCCGCGACTGCGCCGACACGCTCGGATCGGTGGCGGACGCCGCGCTGGTCACGCTGCCGGTGCAGCTCTGCTGCCCCTCGCAGACCATGGTCGCACCCGCCGCGGACGCCGCGGACGGACCCGCCACCAGCCGGGCCGTGTTGACCTGCTGGGCCTGCCCCTCCGCCTGCGGTCCGGACAGGGCCAGCGCCGCACCCGGGCCGGTGGACGCGGTCGACGTGGACTGCACCTGGCAACCACCGGTGCCACCCGTGCAGGACGCGGTGCCCTCCGACGTCCGAGGCTTGCCCTTCGCCACCGCGCCGTCCCATGCGCTCGTCGTCGTGCGCACGGAGCCGTGGCAGGCCGTGCCGGCCTCGCAGGCAAGGCTCGCCGACGAGGTCGAGGTCGAGGACGGCCCCGACAGGGACTGGCCCGCCAGCGGCCGGCCGGTGTTCGGGTCCACCGCCACGAAGTCGGGCGCGCTCGACGCGGCCGAGCTGGTCTCGCCCTCGCAGCCACCGCCCGTGACCGTGCACTCCGCGGTGGACGACGTGCCCCGGGCGTACGGGGTGACCCCGGTGTCCCGCGCGCTCGTCGAGCTCTTCGCGGTGCCGCCGCACTCGGTGGCGGCGCCGGAGCACTGCACCGTGGCGTTCGCGTGCGACACGCTCACCGGGCCCGACACCTGCACCACACCCGCCGTCGCAGCGGTGTCCCCGGCCGGGTCGCGGTCGGACACCGTGGTGTCCGCCGCGGTGCTGCAGCTGCCGCCAGCGCCGTGCGCGGTGCAGGACGAGGTGCCGGTGCTGTCGCGCACGCCCTTCACGTCACCCGATGCGCCGCCGGACGTGGTGCTCGACCCGGACGCCACGCAGCTCGCGGCGGCGCAGTCGATCTCGGTGTCGGCGGTGCTGGATGCCGACAGCTCGCGGGTCGCCAAGGCCTTGCCGGTGGCCGCAGCGGCCGTCTGCTCGTCCCACGACGGCTCCGCGGCGCGGTCGGACACCTGCGAGTCGGACTGCACCCCGCAGCCACCCGCCTTCGCATCGCACTGCGAGGAGGCCTTGGTGGTACGCACCGGCGCGGCCGCACCCGCCTTCGCCGGGGTACCGGTGGCGGTGCCCGTGGTGGCACTGGACGCCTTCCCGTGGCACACCGCGGCGTCGCAGTCCACGTTCGCGCCCGCCGAGCTGGAGGCGGTGGTGTCGCCGTCGGTCAGCACGGCCGGACGGACGGCACCGGACAGGCGGGCCCGCGGGTCGTCCTTCTCGTCGACCTGGCTGTCCACCCGCGTGCTGCTGTAGGCCTGGCAGCCGCTGCCTGCCGACTCGCACGAGGCCTGGCCGCTGCTCTTGCGCTCCGCGGTCGTGACCCCGCGCCCGCTGCCCGCCGTGCTCGTGGTGCCGCTTCCGGTGCAGCCGGCGCCGCAGTCGACCTCGACGACCGCGTCACTGCTGCCGCCGCTGCCTGCCGCGTCCTCGCCGTCGGCGCCGGACAGGCTGCGCGTCGAGCACCCGCCACCGGAGACCGTGCACCGCGCCTTGCCGTTGGTGGCCGACTCCGACCCACCCGCAGCAGCCTTCGTCGCGGCCTTCGTGGCGCCCGGCGTGCCGGCGTTCGCCTTGTGGCCGGCGTCGGTGCTGCTGCTCGCCGAGCCCGTGCACGTGGCGGCGCAGTCCACGTCGGCGTCGGCGACGACCTCGTCGGTCGAGTCCTCGTCGCCCAGGTCCACCGTGCTGGAGGTGCCACACCCGCCTGCGCCTTCGCAGTGCGCGGTGCTGCTGCCCTGCCGGCTCGTCTGGCCGGTGTCCGCCTCGGCGGCGTGATCGGTCCCGGAGCTCGCCAGCCGTGTCGCCGGGCGCTCACCACCCGACCCGGTGCTGCTGCTGTCACAGCTGCCGCCACCGGTGTCGCACCCGGCCTCGGCACCCTCCCGGTCGGCGGCCGAGTCGGTGCCGCACGCCCCCGTGCAGGCTGCCTGCGCGGCCGTCCGCCGCTCCGCGCCACCGGGTGGTGCCGCCCCGTCGCGGCTGGGCCCCGTCGAGTCGGTGCGACAGCCCCCACCACCGGACTCGCACTCCGCGGACGCACCCTCACGGTCGGCGCGACTGGACTGGTCGCACCCACTGCCGTCACACCTCGCGGAGGCCTTCGTCACCTCGCCGTCGGCGCCGCGACTGGACGCACTGCTCCCGCAACCGGAGTCGTCGCACGAGGCCACGGCCTTCGAACCACCCGCCGACGAGGACGCACCACACCCCGACGACACGCCGGACAGGCACAGCGTGCGCTCGGAATCGCGCTTGCCGTCGCCGGACTCCGACGCCGACCCGCAGCCCGTGAACGCGCCGTCCGAATCACACCCGGCGGCCGAACCCTCGCCGTCCAGGTCGTCCTCGGACACCGTCGACACGTGCCGGTCGGTGGCGTCCATCAGCTCGTCGGTGGCCTCGTAGACCTCGTCGCGCTGCTCCTCGTACGCCTTGACGTTCTTCTTGTGCGCGGCAGCGGACACGACACCGGAGGTGACCTTCTTCTCCTCGGCCGCCAGCTTCTTCTCGCTCTTGTCGAGCGTCTCGTGCCCGTCGACGACCTCGTCGACCAGCTCGGCCCGGTCATCCGACAGCTCCGCCCGGTCCGCCACGTACTGCGTCTCGAGCTTCTTGTGCGCCGCTGCCTGCTTGTCGTACTCGGCCTTGGTGGCCTTGCCCGACGCGACGTCCTTCTTCGTCTGCGCGAGCTTCTTCTCGCTCTTGTCGACCTTGATCCGGCCCTCGAGCACCTTCTCGGTCTGCTTCGCCGAGTCGTCGGAATCCGACGCGTCCTCGTCGTCGTCCCGCGGTGGCGCCCGGGACCGCGCGTCCGAGAACTCCCGCGACGACAACGTCGAGACCTCGTCCGAGCTCAGCCCGGAGCAGCCGCCGTCGCCGCACATCCGCTCGCGGTCCTTGCGGTCCAGCCCGCTCAGCTTCACCGTCTTGCCGCCGTCACCGGCGGAGAGCAGCTTGGCGAGAGCCTTCTCGTCCTTGGCCCCCGACTTCTTCTTCTCGCCGTGGCCGATCGCCTTGCGGACCTCACCCTCGACCCGCCCGCCGTTCGAGACGCCGGCGTGATCGGCTACGACGCGGGCGGCGTCGCGCGCCAGACCCTTCACCGCCTTGCCGACATCCCCGTCGGCCTTGCCGTCCGACACGTCACGCACGATCTTGCCGGCGCGCTCGACGAGGCGCCGCACGTCCGCGGACCGGTCCTTGCCGTCCTTCGCGCCCGAGTCGTCGGCCCCGTGCCGCGAACCGACGGCCTCGGCGATGCCATCGGCCAGCTTCGCCCACGACCCCGGGCGATCGCCGGAGTGGGGCTTCTTCTTGTCGGAGCGCTCCTTCTCGACGAGCTCCTGCACCAGACGACCGGTCTTCTCGGCCCGGCCGGCGCGCTCCTCGCGATCGCCGTCGTCCGCTGCCGAGCGAATGGCCCGGTCGGCCGCCTTCTTCTTCCGCGCGCCGTCCTTCTGCTCGCCCGGATCGACCGCCTCGGCCAGGCGCGCGGCCACCGCGCGACGGCCGGACTCCCCCTCGCCGTCCTCTCGCTCGGACCGCGATCCTCCGGCCCGCTCCGACAGCTCGCCGATCACTGTGCGTAGCTCACCGCCGGCGTCGCCCTTCGTTCGCGGGCGCTTGCCGTCACCGTCGTCCCGCTTCGACCGGGCGTCCTCTGCCCCGTCCGCCAGCTCCTTCGCCCAGCGGCGCACGGCGCCCTCGACGTCGTCGCGGTCCTTCGACGCGCGCCCGCTCAGCTCCCCCGCGGGACGTCTCGCGCCGGCCTCGTCGTCGCCGCCCTCGGCCGGCTCCGCGTCGGCGTCGCGAGCGCCCGTCTTCTTCTGGCGGGCGTCCTTCGTCCTGCCGTCCTTCTTGCCGTCGTCGTCCCGGTCCGCGGTGCGCCCGCGCGCCTCGCCCAGCGCGTCGCGCACGCGCTCGCGGACGGCCTCCCGCACGCGCTCGCCGGCGCCGTCCGCGTGAGCCGAAGCGTCGTCGGCGTCCTTCGCGTCGGCGTCCCTCGCGTCGGCGTCCTTCGCGTCGGCGTCCCTCGCGTCGGCGTCCTTCGCGTCGGCGTCCTTCGCGTCGGCCTGGTCGCCGCGCTCGCCGTCGGCGGCCCGCCGGCTCGCCGGACGCTCGTCGTCGCGCTCGCCCGCCGAGTCGTCCCGCGCGGACCCGCGCCGTGCCGACTCGCGGTCACCGCGCTCCTCGTGCCTCGCCTGTTCGCGATCGCCCGCGTCGTCCTGCTCGCGGCTGTCCTCGCCGTCGCCATCCCGGGAGTGCCGCTCCCGCGTCTTCTTCTCCGGGTCGTCCGAGTCGCCGGACTCCGCACGGTCCTTCTTGTCCGCCTTCTTCTCGGACTTCTTCTCGCTCTTGTCCGACTTCTTCTCGGACTTCTCGTCCGACTTCTTCTCTTTCTTTTCGGACTTCTCGTCCTTCTTGTCGGACTTCTTTTCTTTCTTTTCCTTCTTCTCGGACTTCTTCTCGCTCTTGTCCGACTTCTTCTCGGACTTCTTCTCCGACTTGTTGTCGGACTTCTTCTCCTTCTTGTCCGAGCCGCCGTCGCCATCGCCGCCCTTCTTGCTGCTTGCACCTCCCTTCATCAGGCTCTGCTGGACGGCCGCCGCCGGCACCACGGCCGCCGCGGACGCGGGCGTCGCGAGGAACGCCGCCCCGATCCACAGCACCACCACGGCACCGGCCAACCCGAACACCAACCGCATCACCCAGAACAGGCGATCGATCGCCGAGAGCCGCAGCCGCACGGCACCAGCGCACGCGGGGAGGCCGGTGGCCTCTCCGTCATACGCGAAGTACCGGGACATGAGCTGCAACTCCCACTGGTCGGATGGAGAACCACGGAGACGATCCGCGACCGAAGTGACACGGGGCCACGAATCGAAGAGGACACGCAAGAACGGGCCGACCCCGTACGTCGCGCCTGAGGCAGCGACCCACAACCAGGCGGTGAACCCACACCCGGCAGCCCGGCGACCCCGACCCGGCCCGTCACGCAACGTCAGCAACAAGCGGATCCTGGATCGCAACCTCCCCCATGGGGGGAAGCCATCCGGACGTTACCAGACGTTCATCAACTTCGTCGAGACCCGATCTCGGGCGTTCCCGGCTCCGCCCCCGACGAGCGCCGCCCCGGGGCGCGGGCCTGCGGCCGGGCGCCCTCCCGCGCCGGCCGGTGCACCCGCTCCGGTCGCGTGCCCGGCCGAGGGGTGCGCGAGCGGAGGGCGGCGGGGGCGGGCGCCGCGGTACCGGCGCCCCGGTACCGGATGGATGATTACCGGTGGCGAAGGCACGACACCGGGATGCCGAAGAAGGGGTGAACATCATCCGTCGCGGCGGGATATCCGATCTCGCCGACGGCGCTACGAGAAATGGTGAACGAGCACCCCCGGCGTTGCGCCGACGTTCGGGGCGTGATCGGGTGCACGGGGAAGGAGGACGACGGATGCCGCCGTGGACGCGCAGTCGAGGATCACGCCAGGCCCGCGAAGGCGCGCGTGATATCGCCGCGCTCCACGCCGCAGGCGTCGATCTCTGGCACGCCGGACGCGCCGATGAAGCGGTGCCTCTGTTCGAGGAGGCATTGGCGGCCTGTCGCGCCGGACTGGGCAACGACGACCCCGTCACGCTGACCGTCGCCGGGAACCTCGGCGCAGTGTGCTTCGCCGCGGGCGCCTGGCAGCAGGGCCTCGATCTGCTGTCGGCGAGCGTCGCCGACCGCACGCGCGCGTTCGGTCCGTCCGACGCCCGCACGCTGACGGCGGTCGACGCGCTCGCCACGGCGTACCGGCTCGTGGGCCGGATCGACGAGGCGGTCGAGCTCTCGGAGCGGGTGGCCGCCGAGCGCTCCCGCACGCTCGGTCCGGGCCACCCCGACACCTTGACCTCGCGGCTCGGGTCGGCGCTCGCGCGAGCGGCGTTCGGCGACATCGAGGCGGCGCTCGCCCTCCTCGGCGCCGCGCTGCACGACGCGGAGCAGGTGCACGGGCCGCGTCACGAACACGTGATCGCGCTGCGCGCGAACGTGGCGGGCTGCCTCGCACTGCTCGGTCTCTCCGCGGAGGCCGCCGCGGAGCTCGAGCGGGCCGCCACCGACGCGGCCGCGCTCCTCGGCCGGGGGCATCCGGAGACCGAAGCGCTCTTCACCGATCTGGCGCACGCGCACGACCGCTCGTGGTTCTTCGCGATCGGCCGCATGGCGGGCGAGAGCCGCCGCGACCGCGGTTGATCAATGCTCCGGCGCCCCGTCGGTCGTCACCGTCCGTAGCAGCGGCCGGGTCACGGTAGACGCCGCGACCACCAGCCCGACACCCCCGGCGAGTGCGGCGGCGAGCACGGCGAGTCCGTTCGGATCCAGCGCACCAGCCGCGGCCGCGAACGGGGACGCGCAGAGCAGGCCCATCGCCAGCGCAATGGCACCGAGCACGAGAAGCGGGCGCAGCGTCTCCGCCCGGCGGGCGGCGTCGAGCACCGCGAGCGGGGTGCCGACGAGGCGCAGCAGGCGGAGGGCGCGGCGGTGGTCGAGCAGGCGGGCGGCCGCGCCGGTGCCAGTGGCGGTGGCCGTGACGAGGAACGCATCGGGCGGCGACCTCGGCGTCGTGCGTGACGATCACCAGCCCGACGCCGGTGCGCGCGGCGAGCCCGGTGAGGAGGTCGGCCGGGCTACGACCCGTGCCGGTGTCGAGCGCGCCCGTCGGCTCGTCGGCGAACACGACGTCCGGCTCGGTCACCAGCGCCCGGGCGACCGCCACCCGCTGTTCCTGGCCACCGGACAGCTGCCCCGGCCCGCGCTGCTCGAGCCCGTCGATGCCGAGCGTTGGGAACCAGGATGCCGCGCGCGACCGCCGGCGCGCGGCGCACGCCGGCGAGCATCAGCGGCAGCGCCACGTTCTCGACGGCGGCAGCTCCGGCAGCAGCTGCCCGAACTGGAACACGAAGCCGAGGCGTGACCCGCGCAGCGCCGTGCGGCGCGCTTCCGATCAGTCGTCGATCCGGTCCGCGCCCAGCCACACCTCTCCCTCGTCCGGCCGCAGGATCCCGGCCAGGCAGTGCAGGAGCGTCGACTTGCCGGAGCCGGACGGCCCGGTGACGGCCACCGCCTCGCCGCGGTGCACCACGAGGTCGCCCCCCGCAGCACCGGCACGGCACCGAACCAGTGCTCGAGACCGATGCCCGCAGCGCCGGGGGACCGACCGTCACCGGTGGTCCGCGTCGGCGAGGTTCTCCAGGAACGGGATCGCCGCCATCACGACGAGGAGGAGAACGCCTGCGACCCACGCCGCCGTGCCGAGGAACGCCACGATCATCTGTGCCATGCGGATCACGATCGCGCGAGTGCTTGCCCACCTGCCTCGGCCGCAGGGCGGAAACCCGCACGGGTGGCTCGTACTTCCGGCCGAGGGTGACCGCCCGGGCCCGCACATAGGCTCGTGCCGTGATCCGCCTGCTCCGCTGGGTCCGGCGGCACCTCGGGCTGGTGGCCGAGCTGGCCGCCTACGGCTTCTGGCTGCTCATCGACCTGGTCCTGACGGTCGAATCCGGGTCGCTCGCCACCGTCGCCGCCGCCGTCACCGTCCCGCTGGTCGTGTTGCTGCGCAGGCGGTCGGCTGCCCGGCTGGTGCCGACGGCCGCCGTCGCCATCGGCCTGTCCTTCGCGATCTCGCTGTTCTCGACCGCGCCTGCCGCCGCGCTCCTCGGCACACCGGGGCCGGTGTCGAGGATCGCGTTCACCGAGCAGCTGGCGCTCGCCGTCGTCGTCATCACGGTGCTGCACCGGTGTCCGCTGCGCCCCGCGCTCGTTCTCACGGCGACCGCGGCCGCGGCCATCGTCGGCTCGCCGATCATGCGGATGACCGACACCGGCGCGAGCACCTTCGGGCTGCTGTCGGCGCTGGGCTGGGGCGGCGCCGTCGCGATCGGGCTCCTGCTGCGGGAGGTCGACACCCGCAGGCGGGCCGCGGTGGGGGACATCCGCTCCGCCGAACGGATGGAGCTGGCCCGCGAGCTGCACGACGTCGTCGCGCACCACGTCACGGGCATCGTCGTGGCCGCGCAGGCCGCGGCCGTGGTCGCCCGCACGTCCCCGGACGACGTCGACCGCGCGCTCGCCGCGATCGAGAACGCGGGCACCGACGCGCTCACCGCGATGCGACGGATGGTCGGTGTCCTGCGCGGCCAGGACGCCGAGGGCGCCCGGACCCCCGGTGCGGAACTCGCCGAGGTCCGCACGCTCGTGCACCGGTTCGACCCGGACGCCCGCCTCGTGCGGCTCACCGGGGACCCGGGGCTGGAGCACACCGTGCTGCCACCGGGGGTGGCCGCGACCGGCTACCGGGTGGTGCAGGAAGCTCTCACCAACGTCCGCAGGCACGCGCCGCACGTCACGGCGGTCGAGGTGGACGTCCGGATCCGCGAGGAGGCCCTGCTGGTGTCGGTGCGCAACGACGGCGTCCCAGCCGCCCCGGTGAGCGGGCGCGTGGGAGGCGGGTTCGGCCTCGTGGGGATGGGCGAGCGGGTGGCCGCGCTGGACGGCACGCTCGCCGCGGGCCCGACCGGGCCCGGGATGTGGACGGTGTCGGCCCGGCTGCCGCTGCGGGGTGCCCGGTGATCCGGGTGCTGCTCGCCGACGACCAGGAGATGGTCCGCACGGGCTTCCGGCTGATCCTCTCGGCCGAGCCGGGCGTCGACGTGGTGGGCGAGGCCGGCACGGGCGTCGACGCCGTCTCGCTCGCCCGCGCACTGCGGCCCGACGTCGTGCTGATGGACATCCGAATGCCCCAGCTCGACGGCCTGGAGGCCACCCGCGTGCTGACCGCCGACCCGGAGCCGCCGCGCATCGTCGTCGTCACGACGTTCGACCTCGACGAGTACGTCTACGGCGCGCTCCGCGCGGGCGCGTGCGGCTTCCTGCTGAAGGACGCGGGTCCCCGACTGCTCGTCGAGGCCGTGCGCGCGGCGGCGGCGGGCGACGCGCTCGTCTCCCCTTCGGTCACGGTGCGGCTGCTCGAGCACCTGGCCGCCCGCCCGGTCGCGCGCACACCCCAGCTGCCCGACCACCTCTCGCCGCGCGAGCTGGAGGTCGTCCGCGCCGTGGCCCGCGGCCGCACCAACGCCGAGATCGCGGCCGAGCTCTTCGTCTCCCTCTCGACCGTGAAGACGCACCTCACGAACATCCAGACGAAGCTCTCCGCCCGCAACCGCGTGGAGATCGCCGCCTGGGCGTGGGAGCACGGCCAGGTCCGCTGACGTGGGGGCGCTGGCTTGCCGGGGACGGACTTCGTGATCGTGCAGGTCCGGCGAGGTCGCTCGGGACGGCGGCCGGTTCCTGATCGTGCCGGCCGATCCGTCACCGGGATCCGGCCCCGACCGTCGCCCGAGGTATCTACACCGCCGCCACGATCAAGTACCGCTCGTCCTCGATCGGGCCTCCCCACAGGGCCGGGTCGGGAAGGGGGCGCAGCTCGGCGGCGCTGGTCGCACTCCTGACGAGCGGCAGCAGGTCACCGGCGCGGCATCCAGCGCCCGTGTGCCAACGCCCTTCGACGAGCACCAGCCGACCACCCGGCAGGAGCAGGCTCGCCCAGCGGTCCAGGACAGCGGCTGGATCGGGTAGGGCCCAGAGGACGTGCCGCGACAGCGCCACGTCGAACGGCCCGTCCACCTGCGGATCACTCGCGTCGCCTTCGATGAGGTCGACGTGGACGCCATGGCGCCGGGCCTTGGCGGCGGCCCGCTCGAGCATCCGCGGAGAGAGATCGACGCCCTGCACGGTGTGGCCGAGCTCCGCGAGGAGAACGGAGAGCGATCCCGTGCCGCAGCCGAGATCCACGATCCGCGCCGCAGGCGCGGGGAGCGCCTCCTGCAGCACGGCCGTCCAGGCCGCGCGGACGCGCCCGTCCGCAAGACCGTGATCAGGCTGCTCGTCGAACCGCTCGGCCTCGCCGTCCCACGCCTCGCGCATCGCTCGCGTCACCTCGGCGACGCTAACCGAGCTCCGTCGGCACCGCGACGACGTCGACCATCGCCCCGTTGCGCAGCACCGTGACCGGGAGCGGCACGCCGATGGCCTCACCGAACAGCTGGCGCTGGATGCCCTGGGCGTCCTGCACCGGTCTGCGACCGACGTCGAGGACGAGGTCACCCGCGCGCAGGCCGGCCCGCGCCGCGGGGCTCCCACCGATCACCTCGGCGAGCCGCAGCCCGTTCTTGCGCCCGTACTTCTCCGCGACGACCGCGGGCACCGGTGCCGGGCTCCCGACCACGCCGAGGTAGGCCCGCCGCACCCGGCCGTCGGCGAGCAGCGTCTCCACGATCCGGCGGGTGGTGGCGTTGACCGGGACCGCGAGGCCCAGCCCGATCCCGGCGACGGCGGTGTTGATGCCCACCACCCGGGCGTGCGAGTCGGCCAGCGCGCCACCGGAGTTGCCCGGGTTGAGCGCGGCGTCGGTCTGGATCACGTCCTCGACCACGCGGCCCGCGCTGCCGCTGCGGGTGGGCAGTGCCCTCCCCAGCGCGCTGACGACGCCTGCGGTCACCGAGCCCGCGAGACCGAGCGGGTTGCCGACCGCGACGACGAGCTGGCCCACCACCAGCGCGTCGGCGTCGCCCAGCCGGACCGGCGGCGGCAGGTCGCCCGAGCGGTCGGCGCGCAGGACGGCCAGGTCGGAGAGCGGGTCGGTGCCGACGACCGTGACGCCGGTCTGCGTGCCGTCGAGGAAGTCGGCCCGGCCCGTGCGGGCCTCGCCGACGACGTGGGCGTTCGTGACGAGGATCCCGTCACCCGGCACGACCACGGCCGACCCGCTGCCCCGGCCGGTGCGGACGGCGGCGACGCGGCCGGTGAGCTCGGCCGCCACGGCGCTCACGGTGCGGGAGTAGGAGTCGAGCTCGTCCATGACGACCTCCTCGCGATTACAGCATTGCACGCGTTACGCGCACGAGGAGAACGCCGAGCCCGGCACCGGTGTTCCGGTGGGCGGTCAGGAGGCGTGGATGGGGCCTTCGCGCTCGGCGAGCCGGGAGCCCGCGCCACCCCAGTGCAGCGCGATCATCTCGGCGGCGATCGAGACGGCCGTCTCCTCCGGGGTGCGGGCACCGAGGTCGAGGCCGATCGGGGAGGACATCCGCGCGATCTCCGCATCCGTCACCCCGGCCTCGCGCAACCGCTCGATCCGGTCGTCGTGGGTGCGGCGCGATCCCATCGCCCCGATGTAGCCCACCTCGGGCAGCCGCAGCGCGACCTCCAGCAGCGGGACGTCGAACTTGGGGTCGTGGGTCAGCACGCACAGCGCCGTGCGCCGGTCGATCCGGCCCGCCTCCGCCTCGGCCGCGAGGTAGCGGTGCGGCCACTCGACGACCACCTCGTTGGCGCCCGGGAAGCGGGAGGCCGTGGCGAAGACCGGACGTGCGTCGCAGACGGTGACCCGGAAGCCGAGGAAGCTGCCGATCTTCGCGACGGCGGCGGCGAAGTCGATGGCCCCGAACACGATCATGCGGGGCGGCGGCGCGAACGACTCGACGAACACGTCGAGGCCCTCGCCGCGGCGCTGGCCGTCGACGCCGTAGTGCAGCATCGCGTTGCGGCCCGCGTCGAGCAGGCCGCGTGCGTCGTCGCGCACGGCGTCGTCGAGCCGGGAGGAGCCGGTGCCGCCGTCGACGCGGTCCGGCCAGATGACGAGGCGCTTCCCGAGCCGCTCGGCGGGTCCGGCGACGACGGTGGCGACCGCAACGGGCGAGCCGGAGCGGATCGCGTCCGCCACGGCGCCGAGCTGCTGGTAGCTGGCCTGGTCGATCTTCTCGACGAAGATGTCGATGATGCCGCCGCAGGTGAGGCCCACGGCGAAGGCATCGTCGTCGGACACGCCGTAGCGCTGCAGCACCGGCCGGTCGTCGGCGAGCACCTGCTGGCCCAGCTCGTACACCGCGCCCTCGACGCACCCGCCGGACACGCTCCCGACGGCCTCGCCGTCCGGCCCGACGAGCATCGACGCGCCCGGCTGGCGGGGCGCGGAGCTGTAGGTCCCGACGACCGTGGCGAGGGCTGCGATCTGCCCGTTCTTCCACCAGCCCTCGAGCTGATCCACGACGTCACGCATCTCGTACCACCTCGAGCAGTCGTTCCAGGGTGGCCAGGCTGTGGCCTGCCAACAAGTCGTCCAAGAACGGGAGGGCTGCGACTATTCCACCCTGGACGGGCGCATAGCCGTCCTTGCCGACGTGCGGGTTCACCCACACCACGCGGTGGGCCAGCCGGCGCAGCCTGCCCATCTGTTCGCGCAGCACGTCGGTCTCACCGCGCTCCCAGCCGTCGGAGAACACGACGATCACGGCCCGCCGGGCCGCGCCGCGCTGCCCCCACCGGTCGACGAAAGCGCGCAGCACCTCGCCCAGCCGGGTGCCGCCCGACCAGTCCGGGATCGCCTTCGCCGCCGCCGTGAGCGCCCGCTCCGGGTCGCGCATCCGCAGCTCGCGGGTGACGCGCGTGAGGCGCGTGCCGAGGGTGAAGACCTCGACCGCACCGGGGGACCGGCGGACCACGACGTGCGCGAAGCGCAGGAGCGCGTCGGCGTAGGGCTCCATCGAGCCGGAGACGTCGACCAGCAGCACCACCCGGCGGGCCCGCCGGGACCGGTCGCGCCTGTACAGCTCGCGCAGCTCGCCGTGGTTGCGCAGGGCCGCCCGCAGCGTGCGGCCAGGGTCGGTGTTGCCGTGTGCGGACGGGCGCAGCCGCCGCGATACGCGGGTGGGCGGCTCGGGGCGGAGCAGCGCCATCAGCCGGCGCAGGTGCTCACGCTCGACGGGGGTGAGCTCGGCGAGGTCGCGGTGGCGCAGGATCTCGGTGCCGCTCGCCCGCGCGTGGATCTGCGGCGAGTCCGAGCCATCCTCGCCGCTCGCCTCGTCCCCGGGGGTGAGGGCGGCGAGCCGCGGCGGCGGTGGCGGCCGCTCGTCGCGCACCTGGGTGCGGCCGCCCCGCTCCGGCTCGAACCAGCGGGCGAACGCCTGGTCGTAGCGCGGCAGGTCGTCCGGGTCGGAGCAGAGCGTCAGGCGGCCCGCCCAGTAGGTCTGCACCCGGTCGGTGACGTCGAGGGCGTCGAGGGCCGAGAGGAAGGCCGCCACGCGGTCGGTCGTGATGGCGAGCCCCGCGTTGCGGAGCACGACCGTGAACCCCACGAGCCCCGGCAGCGGGTCCGTGGACGGCGGTGTGAGCGTGGGTCCCATCCGGTGTCAGGACGCGAGGAGGGTGTCCAGCTGGGCGCGGATGCGGTCGGCGTCCTCGCGGTACTTGAGGACGGCGCCGAGCGTGGCCGCCGCGCTGTCCACGTCGAGGTGGCGCGCACCGACCAGCTGCAGCGCCCGTGCCCAGTCGATCGTCTCGGCGACGCCGGGTGGCTTCAGCAGGTCCGCCTGCCGCAGCTTCCGCACCGCGCCCGCGACCTGGGCCGCGAGCCGCTCGGGCAGGCCGGGCAGCCGCGAGTGCAGGATCTGGATCTCGCGCTGCAGATCCGGGTGGTCCAGCCAGAGGTAGAGGCAGCGGCGCTTGAGCGCGTCGTGCACCTCGCGGGTGCGGTTGGACGTGAGGACCACCAGCGGCGGCTCCTTCGCCCTGATCTCACCGACCTCGGGGATCGAGACGGCGTGCTCGGTGAGCACCTCCAGGAGGAAGGCCTCGAACTCGTCGTCGGCGCGGTCGACCTCGTCGATCAGCAGCACGCTCGGGCTGGTCTGCAACGCGCGCAGGATCGGGCGGGCGAGCAGGAAGCGGGGGTCGTAGAGCGAGGCCTCGACCGCGTCGGCGTCGAGGGTGTCCCCGGTGGCCGACGCCGCGGCCTCCAGTGCACGCAGGTGCAGCAGCTGCCGGGGGAAGTCCCAGTCGTAGAGCGCCTGGGACGCGTCGATGCCGTCGTGGCACTGCAACCGGATCAACTCGGCGCCCAGCACCTGCGCGAGCGCCTGAGCCAGCGCGGTCTTGCCCGTGCCGGGTTCCCCCTCGCAGAACAGCGGACGGTTCATCTCCATCGCGAGGAAGGCGGCGGTGGCGAGTCCGTCGTCGGCGAGGTAGCCGGTGGAGCGCAGGGCCGCCGCCAGCTCCGCGGGCGACCCCGCAGTATTCGAGGGGCGTTCTGTCACGGTTCCAGCATGACGGACGGGCGGCCGGGCAGCCACTACTGGTGAGCCCCGTCATGTACGCACGGTGACAGTTGGTCACCCCGGGTCGCCCACGAGACGTGACGCAATCGGTAATACTTCCGCTTTGGAGATATTGCTTTCACTGTGATCGAAACGTGATCACGGGCTTCTGAGCTGGGTGAATCCCCTTACCGCCAAGTCAATCGCGACGTTAACGTGACGTTGCTCACGCCGGTCTGGTTTGACGATTCGCCCGACCTGACTCGTAGCGTCAACGAGCGGTCGCACCAGAAGGTTCGACCGAAATGCATCCGGAACCGTCACACCGCTCCCAGTCCCGCGGTTCCGGTCCGTCGAGCAGAAGACGGGACTGAGCGAGTGCGGCATTCATGAGTGGCCTTCCCCCGCGCCATTCATGATCGCCCGAACGTTGTCGACGGCCCGCTCGCGGCCCGCTGACGAGCGCGTTCGCCTCGCCGGTGTGATCAGGAGACCCCGAAATGACTTCACGACCGGATTCCCGCCTGGGCCGAAAGCTGGTGCGACTGGCCGTCGTCGGTGCAGTTGCGGTCGGCGCCCCCTTCGCCGTCGCCGGGACCGCGAACGCGGCCTCGACTTCGACCTGGGACAAGCTCGCGAAGTGCGAGAGCGGCGGTAACTGGAAGACCAACACCGGCAACGGGTTCTACGGCGGTCTCCAGTTCAGCCACGGCACCTGGCGCGCGCACGGCGGCAAGGGCAAGGCGCACCAGGCCAGCAGGTCGGAGCAGATCAGGGTGGCGGAGCGCGTGCTCGCCAACCAGGGCTGGAAGGCGTGGCCGTCCTGCTCGAAGAAGCTCGGCCTGCGGGGCCGCGACTGATACGAGTGCCGTCAGGCGGAACCGACCCACTCGTCGGTGCCGTCGGCGAACAGCTGGTGCTTCCAGACGGGCAGCAGGCGCTTGACCTCGTCCACCAGCTCGGCACAGGCCGCGAAGGCGTCCTTCCGGTGATCGGCGGCGACGGCGCAGGCCAGCGCCACGTCGCCGATCCCGAGGGGGCCGATCCGGTGGCTCACCGCGATCGCCCGCACCCCGGTGGCCCTGCCCGCGACGGCAGCCGCGACCTCGGCCACGATCTTCCCCGCGGTCGGGTGGGCGCTGTACTCGAGGCCGCGGACGGCGCGACCGCCGTCGTGGTCCCGGACGACCCCCGCGAAGGTCACCACGGCCCCCGCGGCGGCCTGGTCCACGAGCGCGGCGTGCTCCGCGACGTCGAGCGGGGCCTCGCCCACCTCGGCGCGCAGCACGGCGGCGCCGGTTCCGGTGCCGGTCATCGGTGGTCCCCTCCTCGCAACTGGTCGACGGCGTGGTCGAGGACGCCGGCCAGCACGGCCAGACCGTCCCGAACTCCACCTGTCGATCCGGGCAGGTTCACGACCAGTGTGCGCCCCGCGACGCCGCTCAGGCCGCGCGACAGCACCGCCGTCGGCACGGCCGGCGCGCCGGCGGACCGGATCGCGTCGGCCAGCCCCGGCACCTCGTAGTCGAGCACGGCCCGGGTGATCTCCGGGGTGGCGTCCGTCGGCGAGATGCCGGTGCCGCCGGTGGTGATCACGACGTCGACGCCGTCGGTGACGGCCGCCCGCAGCGCCTCACCCACCGGCTCACCGTCCGGCACGACGGCGGCGTCCGGCGTGGCGTACCCGCGGTCGCGCAGCCACTCCACGATGATCGGCCCGCCGCGGTCGGCGTAGACACCCGCTGCCGCGCGGTTCGACGCGGTGACGACCCTGGCCCGTCGTTCGGCGGTCACGTCCTGTCCTCGGGCCGCGTCCAGGTGCCGGTCTTGCCGCCCTCCTTGCGCTCGACGCGCACCGCGTCGAGGACGGCGGCCGGGTCGACGGCCTTCACCATGTCGTGCAGCGTGAGACCGGCGACCGCGACCGCGGTGAGCGCCTCCATCTCCACGCCGGTGCGGTCGGTGGTGCGCACCGTGGCGCGGATCCGGACCTCCTCGCCGTCGGCCTCGAGATCGACCACCACACCGCTCAGCGCGATCGGGTGGCACAGCGGCACGAGGTCGGGCGTGCGCTTCGCACCCATGATCCCGGCGATCCGGGCCGTGGCGAGCGCGTCGCCCTTGGGCAGTCCGTCGCGGCGCAGCAGGTCCACCACCTCAGCGGTGGTGCGCAGCCGTCCAGTGGCCACCGCGGTGCGCGCGGTGGCCTCCTTGCCGGTGACGTCGACCATGCGGGCGGCACCGGCGGCGTCGACGTGGGTCAGCTCCACGAGAGAACCCTACGACCTCGGCGGACCGGCTTCTGAGACCCACTCGAAACGTGATCTGCATCACTAGTTAGCAACCTGAAAGTAATCTTGGCCGTTGGGTCCGACCTCCCACTGAGCTGGGCGAAACGGGCGCCGAGGCGCCCATCCGGCCCTGTTCCGGCAGTTCCCCCGCACGCGGTGGGGGTTCCCGATCGGCTGATCCGGACGTAGCGTCCCTCCTCGGTTCGGCCGGATGCCCCAGATCCGGACGGCCCCCGGGAACGCAGCGCTCCCCCTGTCCGGCGTTCCCGGCCCCGTCCCCTCACAAGGCGCGGGACAGGAACGGACCGCGGCCCAGCAGGGCCGCACCGCCAGCTCCCCGGCGGTAGAGGTCCGCGAGGCGCAGCGCGCGGAGTTGCCCCATGGCCCGCTATCGCGGCCGTCACCGTGCCCCGAGCAGGACCGGTCGGACCATCGCCCGCACCGCCGTCGCAGGCGCCGTCGTCGGCGCCCCGTTGCTCGTCGCAGCCCCCGCCAACGCCGCCCCCGACACGGCGTGGGACAAGCTCGCGAAGTGCGAGAGCGGCGGTCGGTGGGACATCAACACCGGCAACGGCTTCCACGGTGGCCTGCAGTTCACCCCGAAGACCTGGTCCGGGTTCGGCGGCAAGCAGTTCGCTCCCGTGGCCTACAAGGCCAGCCGTGAGCAGCAGATCGTCGTCGCCGAGCGAGTGCTCGCCAAGCAGGGCTGGAACGCATGGCCGGTCTGCTCGCGCAAGGCGGGCGTCCGCGGCGAGTCCTCCACGGAGCGCGGTACCCCGACGCGCAAGGCCGACAACTCCGGCGAGCAGGTGCGCCTGGCTGCCCAGGAGACGTCCACGAGCGGCGACTACGTGGTCAAGCGCGGCGACACGCTCGGCCGCATCGCGTCCACCAACAACGTCGCGGGCGGCTGGAAGGCGCTGGTCGAGAAGAACCCGGCGCTGAAGGCCAACCCGGACACCCTGAAGGTGGGCCAGCGCCTCACCCTCTGATCGCACGCCGACGTCCGCGCTCGCACACCGACTTCAGTTCGGGTGCGGGCGCGGAAGTCGTTGTGCAAGGTGCGCGAGCTGCTCCGGGGTGTCCACGTCGTCCGGCACGGCCAGGTCACCGCACTCGACCAGCTCCAGTTCCGGGTGGCCCGACAGGTACCCACGTGCACCCGCGTCGCCGGTGGCCGCGGCGCGCACGCCGGGCCAGTGCGCCTGCCCGAGCAGCACCGGATGGGCCGGGCGGCCGTCGTACGCCGCGCGCGCGAGCGAGTGGGCGGATGCGGACGCCGCGAGCCGGGCGACGGCCGCCGCCGTGACCCCCGGCAGGTCCACCAGGTGCACGAGCGCGGCGTCCGGCACGGGATCCAGCCCTTCGACCGCGGCGAGCCCGGCGCGCAGCGACGCCCCCATGCCCTCGCCCCAGTCCTCGGCCACGACGACGCGCACGCCGGCCGGCAGGAGCCGCTCGACCTCATCGGCCGCCGCGCCGACGACGACCACGAGCGGAGCGCAGCCGCCGTCGGCGAGCACCCGGACGGCCCGCCGCACCAGCGGCTCGCCGTCGAGCCGCACGAGCGCCTTCGGCCGGCCCATCCGCCGGCCTGCGCCTGCGGCGAGCAGCAGGCCCGCGGGAGCGCTTATCGGTTGATCTCCGTCCGGGGGTGGACGTAAGGCACCTCGTCGAGCGGGAACTCCACGTCCCCGAACGGGGAGAGTGAGCCCTGCACCGGGCTCGCGAGCTCGGTGACGGGGTGCTCGCCGTCGGGCAGGTCCGGCCACGTCGGGTCGATCCGGGGCGAGCGCTCGGCCACGATGTCCTCCTCGTTCTCGGTGGTCATGACCAGTATCCCGCACCGGTCGGCACGACGTCGCGGGCTACCGTGGAACGTGATGACGACTCCGCTGGTCGACTGGCTGCGCGCCCAGGACGACGAGACGCTCGCCACGCTGCTGCGGCTGCGCCCCGACCTCGGCGTGCCGCCGCCTGCGGATCTCGTCGTGCTGGCGACCCGGGCCGGCGTCCGCGCCTCCGTCCACCGCGCCTGCGACGACCTCGACAGCGTCACGCTCGCCGTGCTGGAGGCCGCCGTCGTGGCGGACGCCGACACCGCGCCCGTCGCCGTCACCGAGCTCGCCCGGCTCCTCGGCCCCGACCTAGGCGCCGAGACGCTCGACGCGGCGTTGGCCGCCCTGCGGGCCAGGGCACTGGTGTGGGGCCCTGATGACGCGCTCTCGCTCGTGCCTGCCGCCCGCGAGGTGGTGCCGCGGCACCCCGGCGGGCTGGGGAGGCCCGCCTCCGGGCCGGCCGGGTCGTCCGCGCTGCCGGAGCTGCTCGCCGCCGTCACGCCCGAGGAGCGCCGCGTTCTGGAGGCGCTGGCCGCCGGGCCGCCGATCGGGCGCAGCCGCTCCGGCGCCGACCCGGACAGCCCGGTCGGGCGGCTGCTCGCCCGCGGGCTCCTGTTGCGCGTCGACCCCGAGACCGTCGAGCTGCCCCGCCAGGTGGGCATCGCGCTACGCGGCGACCGGCCGATGGGCCAGGTCCCCGTCGCGCCGCCGGACGTCGGAGCGGTGAACCGCGGCGCGGACGTCGTCGACCGCACGGCCGGTGGCGCCGCGCTGGAGGTGCTGCGCCGCCTCGACCTGCTCATCGCCTTCTGGGCCCACACGCCGCCGCCGGTGCTGCGTTCCGGCGGCCTCGGCGTGCGGGAGCTGCGCCGGGCGGCGCGGGAGATGGACACCGACGAGACCACCGGCGCCCTGCTCGTCGAGCTTGCCCTCGCCGCCGACCTCGTGGCCGAGAGCGACGGCGTGGTGCCGGACTGGGTGCCCACCACCACCGCGGACGTCTGGGCGGCGGGCGGTCCGGAGATCCGCTGGGCCACGATCGCGCGTGCGTGGCTCGACCTGCCCCGGCTGCCCGGCCTCATCGGCCGCAAGGACGACGCGGGCCGGCCGATCTCCGCGCTCTCCGACGGTGTCCGCCGCCCGCTCGCCCCCCGCGACCGGCGCCGGGTGCTGGCCGGCCTCGCGGAGCTGCCGGCCGGCACCGCGCCCTCCTCGGCCGCCGCGCTCGCCGACCTCCTCGCCTGGCGTGCCCCGCGACGCGGCGGGCGGCTGCGCGACGAGCTCGTCACGTGGGTGCTCGCGGAGGCCACCGTGCTCGGCGTCGTGGCCCTGGACGCCATCAGTGGGCCCGGTCGCGCACTGCTCACCGATCCGGACCGGCTCGTGGCCGCCCTGCGCGTCGCGCTGCCCGATCCGGTCGACCACGTGCTCCTGCAGGCCGACCTCACCGCGGTGGCCCCGGGACCGCTGGAGACCGCGCTCGCCCGCGAGCTGGACCTGGTGGCCGACGTCGAGTCGGCAGGCGGGGCCACCGTGTACCGCTTCACCGAGGCCACGATCCGCCGGGCGCTCGACGCCGGACGCTCGGCCGCCGACCTGCACGAGATGTTCGCCAAGCGCTCGGCCACCCCCGTGCCGCAGGGCCTCACCTATCTCGTCGACGACGTGGCACGCCGGCACGGGCAGCTGCGCGGCGGGATGGCGGCCTCGTTCCTGCGCTCCGACGACGAGGTGCTCGTCACCGAGGTGCTCGCCCACCCCGGCACCGCCGCACTCGAGTTGCGGCGCATCGCCCCCACCGTGCTCGTCTCCCCGCTGCCGCTCGTCGAGCTGCTGGACGGGCTGCGCGCCGCCGGCTTCACCCCGGCGGCGGAGGACCCCGGCGGGGCCGTGCTCGACCTGACCGACCGCGGCCGCCGCACGTCCCCCCGCCGCCGCCGCCGTACCACCGCCCGTTCCGGCCCTCCCGAGCAGGACGCGGAGCAGCTCGCCGCGCTCGTGTCACGCATGCGCGCGGGTGACGCGATGGCCGGGGTCCGGCGCGGGACGGCCGCGGCCGCCACGAACGGCTCCACGCTCGACATGCTCCGTTCGGCCGCCGCGGCCCACCGCAGCGTCTGGATCGGGTTCGTCGACGCCCACGGCGTGGCAGGCGAGCGCGTGCTGGCGCCGCACTCCGTGGGCGGTGGCGTGGTGGAGGGCCGGGACACCGTCAACGGCGACGTGCACCGCGTGCCACTGCACCGGATCACCAGCATCGCGCTGGTGGAGGACCCCGATTGATCAGCGCCGTGCGACCCGGATGAGCTCCCGGTTTCCGCGCATCCCGGCGGCGAGCACCAGGCAGCCCACTCCCACGAGGACACCGTGCGCGATCCGCAGCGCAGGCGGCCCGAAGAACTGGGGGAGGTACAGCGCGAAGCCCACCGCGAACGGGAGGCCCGCCCAGCGCGGGAACACGCCCGATCCCGCCACCGCCACGGCCACCAGCACCCCCGCGGCGGCGAGGAGCAGCAGCCCGGCCGCGAAGGTGGTGGCCGGCCAGGTCCCCATCCGGAACGCCTCGACCACCTCGAGCAGGCCGCTGTCCCCGGTGTGGACGATGCGCTCGCCGATGACGGGCAGCGCGAACGCCTCGGCCCCGTAATACGGGAGCACGAGGGCGGCGCCGACGGCCCACATCAGCGCGGCGCCCGTCATCGGCCGGGCGCCGCCGGTGCGGACCAGCGCGGCGCGCAGGCCGAACAGGGAGAAGGCGACGAGGACGAACGCGGCGACCGCGGCGAGGTGCGCCGGGACCCAGGCGGGCGAGGTGAACGCGGCCGGCGCACCCTGAGGGGTTGCGTCGGACCAGGGACGCAGCGCCGGGTAGAGCACCAACAGCGCCCCCGCGGTGGCGAAGGACCAGGCGCCCGCTGCGGTAGCGGGCGCACCGTCGACGGTTGCGGGGACGGTCATGGGGTTCCTCCGGCGACAGGAGAGCGGCGCTCTCGTTAGAGAGCAGTGTCGCGCATCCAGTGCCGCCGGTCAAGAGCAGTGCTCTCGATTGAGAGAGCCGTTCTACGTCAGCGCGCCCCTGCGGTCATGCGGTGGTGCATGGCGTGCTCCACGAGCGTGATCAACGTCTGCTTCGTGGACTGGCGGTTGCGCGCGTCGCAGCTGATGATCGGGATGCTCGCGTCGATCGACATGGCCTCGCGGACGTCCTCGATGCGGTGCTGCAGCAGGCCGTCGAAGCAGTTCAGCCCGACGATGTACGGCAGCCCGCGGTCCTCGAAGAAGTCGATCGCCGCGAACGAGTCGGCGAGCCGGCGGGTGTCCACCAGCACGACCGCGCCGATCGCCCCACGCACCAGGTCGTCCCACATGAACCAGAAGCGGTGCTGCCCGGGGGTGCCGAACAGGTACAGGATCAGGTCGGCGTCGAGCGACACGCGGCCGAAGTCCATCGCCACCGTGGTGGTCTGCTTGTTCGGCGTGGCGGCGAGGTCGTCGACGCCCGCGCTGGCCTCGGTCATCACGGCCTCGGTGGTGAGCGGCATGATCTCGGACACCGAGCCGACGAACGTCGTCTTGCCGACACCGAAGCCGCCCGCCACCACGATCTTGGCGGAGATCGTGGCCGCGGTGGCGACCGCCGGCGGCCGGCCGGGGTAACTAGAGCCGACGGAGTCCACTCAACACCCTTTCCATCAATGCGAGATCCGGCTCGGTGCCGGCGCTGCTCGCTGTCTGGTGCACTGTCACCAGGTTGAGCCCGACCATGTCGCCCAGCACCACTCGGGCGACGCCGAGCGGGATCGACAGGAGGGCCGCGACCTCGGCGACCGACCGCGTCTGCTCGCAGAGCTCCGCGACGGCCCGGTGCTCCATCTGCAGCAGACCCATCTGGTCCTTGGCTCGTTGGCTCGTGGAGACGAGCGCCTCGATCGCCAGGTCGAGGCCGGACTTCGTGCGCCCACGGGTCCACGCGTACGGCCGGACGGCCGAAGCCCCGGCCTCCGGCCCGCCCTGGTCTGCCGGTACCCCGCGCAGGTCGATCGGCGCGGTGTGCAGCGGCTGCCCCGGCGGCGCCTGCTGCGCCGGTGCGGGCGGCGGGGCAGGCATGGGTGCGCCAGCACCAGGGGCGTCGACGTTCTCCGACGGCGCCTCGGCCTCGGCACCCCGCCTGCGCCCCCACCGCCGGCGGCGCGACGAACGGCCAGCGTCGAAGCTGAAGCCGTTCATGACGTCGGCGAAAGTCGGCTCCGAGGTTTGCCGGCGCTCGTCGTCGGGACCGGAGCTCATCTGACATTCACCTGCTTTCCTGCCGGTGGCTGCGATAAGTGGTTGACCGGGCGGTGACCGTTCAGCGGCCGAACGTACCCTGCAGTTCGGCGCGCAGCTCGGGCGTGAGCAGCTGGCCGACCCGGTCGACCAGCAGCGTCATCTCGTATCCGATCAGGCCGATGTCACAGCTCGGTGACGCCAGCACCGCGAGGCAGGAACCGTCGCTGATCGACATCAGGAGCACGATGCCGCGGTCCATCTCGACGACCGTCTGGACCACACCGCCCGCGTCGAAGCAGCGCGCCGCGCCCTGGGTGAGGCTGACCAGACCCGACGCGACCGCGGCGAGCTGGTCGGCCCGGTCGCGCGGGAGCCGGTCGGATGCGGTGAGCAGCAGACCGTCGGCGGACACGACGATGGCGTGTGCCACGCCGGGCACCCGCTCCGCGAAGTTCGTGACCAGCCATCCGAACCGGCTCGGCTGGACCTGTGGCGCCGTCATGAGGACTCCTCGTCGTGATTACCACCCGCATTGGCGGGACCCGTACCACCGTTGTGCTGCTGAGCGCCGCGACCCCTGCTCTCGCGGCCCTGGCGAACGCCCTGCTGGTAACTCGCGAGCCTGCCGCGGATGCTTTCCGCGCTTCGCGTGGAACCCGCCGGCGCCGCCAGTACGGACGATCCTGCACTGCCGGGGACCAGTCGCGCACGTGGCCTGCGCTTGGGCAACCCGGCCGCGGTGAGCTCGTCCTCGCGCTGGGTGACCGCGCTGGCTGCTCGCCAGCCCTCGTCGGCCATGCTCGCGAACTCCTGCTCGGCCGGTGCGGGCGCCGCCTGCGGTTGGGGCTCCGGCTGCGGCTGCGGCTGCGGCGTGATCGGGATCTCAGCCGTGGGCGGCGACACCGGGGCCGGGCTGGGCCGCGGGGACGGCGCACGCCGGGGCATGCGCTGCGGTGCCGGCTGCTGCGTGGGCTGCGGCTGCGGCTGCGGCGGCGACGTCGGCTGCGGAGCCGCGGCGGCCGGTGGGGCCTGCGGCGGTGTGGCCGGGCCCGGCTTCGGCTTGGCGGTGCCGTTGCTCCGCTCGGTCTCGTAGTCGACCGGGACCGGCCGGTTCGAACGGAACCACGCCGACGCGATCTCCTCGAAGATCGGTGTGGTCTCGCCGAGGTCGAACCCGGTGGAAGGGCGGCTGCCGAGGCCGAGGCCGGTGCCGGGTTCGGAGATGACCGGCACGCTCGGCGCGAACAACGTGTCGGCATCCGACGCCGCCTGCTCCGCCCGGCCGCCCGCCGGGGCCTGCTCCGACGCGGGCGCAGCGCCTGCCGTGGAGAACGGCCGCGGGGTGGGCCGCGGGGTGGGCCGCGGAGCCGGCTGGGGAGCCTGCGCACGAGCCGCGGGCTGCGGCGCGTCCGGCTCCTGGGCTGCCTGCTCCTGGGCTGCCTGCTGGGCGGGCTCCGCAGGCGCCTGCCGGGTCTCGGGCCGCTCGGCGGCCGCCTGCTGAGGCTCCGCGGGCTCGGCATCGGGCTGCTGGGTCGCCGGGTGCTGCGTCGCCGGGTGCTGCGTCGCCGGGTGCTGCGTCGCCGGGTGCTGCGTCGCCGGGTGCTGCGTCGCCGGGTGCTGCGTCGCCTCGCCGCGGGTGCGCCGCACCGCGGGCATCGGCATGGTGGGCGGCGACACCGCTGCGGCCGCGTCGTCGGCGTGCTGCTCGCGCCCCGACGGCTGCTCCTGCTCCGGCTCCTGCTGCGCGGGCTCGGCCTGCCGGGGCGACAGCTCCGACCGGGACTCCGGCTGCCCCGTGGCCGACTGCGCCGGGCTCTGCTCGGCCGCCGCCTCCTGCGACGGGGCCTGCTCGGCCGCGGGCTTCGGCATGCCGGGCCGCCCCGGCGTGCGCCGGGGCAGGCCGGAGGCGGTGGCAGGCGGCACGATCCGCCCGTTGGAGTACGGCGCGGCCTGCGCGTCGCCCTCACCACCGGTGCCCTGCTGGTCCGGGTGCTGCTGGTCCGGGTCCTGCTGCTCGGCGCCCTTCTGGTCCTGGCCGCCCGCGAAGCCGACGGCGCGGCCGTTGCGGGCCTCGGCGCCTGGCTGCTCCGACCGCGTGCCCGCCGACTCCTCGGCCCGCGCGGCCGCGGCCCGTGCCGCGGCCTCCTGGTCGCGGCGGGCCTGCGCGGCGACCTCGCGCGCCTCCTCCTCCGCGGGGTCGACACCACGGTGTTCGGAACGGTCGCCGCCCTCGGGGGGCTCGGGCGGGCCGCCGGGGCGGAGGCTGGAGCCCGGGCGCCTGCTGGGCAGGGCGGGCGGCGGGGTGCCGGCCGGACCCGACGGCGGGGTGAACAGCTGCCCGTCGCCGCCCAGCGGCGCGTCGAAGACGTTGGTGGGGTTCGCGGTGCCGTCGGTGCCGGCGATCAGCGCAGAGAGCCCACCGCTGCGCGCAGCACCATTGACACCGCGCTGCGGCGGCACCGTGGGGCGCCCGGCACCCGTGACGAGCGGGAGGCCCGCGGTGCGGCTCACCTCGACCGGCTCGATCGACGGGATGAGGTGCGCGGGAACGGTGACGGAGGCGGTGAGGCCCGACCCGCCGCCCGCCGAGGACGTCAGCCGGACGTTGATGCCGTGCCGGGTCGCGAGGCGACCGACCACGAACAGACCCATCCGGCGCGACGCGGACACGTCGACCGACGACGGGCCGCCCAGGCGCTGGTTGGCGTCGGCCAGCTCGTGCTCGGCCATGCCGACGCCGCGGTCGGCGATCTCGACGATGATCGAGCCGTCGCCGGCGCGGGCGGTGCTCATGACCACCTGGGAGTCGGGCGGGGAGAAGTTGGTGGCGTTGTCCAGCAGCTCGGCGAGCAGGTGGACGACGTCGGACGCCGCGCGCCCGGCGACCGTGGCCGTGGGCGGGGTCTGCACGACGATCCGCTGGTAGGACTCGACCTCCGAGACCGCGGCCCGGAGCACGTCGACAACCGGCACCGGCGCGATGTTGCGCTTGGCCAGGTCGGTGCCCGCGAGGACCAGCAGGTTCTCGCTGTTGCGCCGCATACGGGTGGCGAGGTGGTCGAGCTGGAAGAGGTTCGCCAACTGGTCGGCGTCCTGCTCGTTGCTCTCCAGCTGCTCGATCAGCTGCAGCTGGCGTTCGACCAGGGCCTGGCTGCGGCGGGACAGGTTGACGAACATCGCGCTGACGCCCGCCTGCAGTGCGGCCTGCTCGGCCGCGAGGCGGACGGCCTGGCCGTGCACCGCATCGAACGCGCGGGCCACCTGGCCGACCTCGTCGCGGCCGACGAGGGGCACCGGGTCGACCGCGACGTCGGGGGTGTGCCCGGCGCGCATGCGCTCGACGGCGTCCGGGAGCCGCCGCTCGGCGACGTCGAGGGCCGAGGAACGCAGCACGCGCAGCGACCGGATCAGCGCGCGGGCGAGGAGCACGGCCACCGCGATGCCGGCCAGGAGGCCCAGCATCAGGATGACGGCGTTGACACCTGCGAGGTTGCTGGCCTGCTCCTCGCTGGCCTGGCTGGTGGACACCAGCTCGTTGCGCAGCAGGTCGGCCGAGCGGTCGACGGCGGCGCGGGAACCGTTGTACGCGGTGTCCCACTCGTACGACGGCACGGAGATCGGCTGGTCGGGCGGGGTGGCGAGGATCGTCGCCTTGAGCCGCTCGCGCTGGGCGTTGGCGGCGTCGTCGAGGAAGTTGCCGAAGCGGATCAGCTGCTGCGGCGTGAGCGACACCTGGTACTCGGCGAACTCCGACCGGAGCCGGTCGTCGGTGGCCACGACGGCGTTGGCGTCACCCGGCTGCAGCGATCCGGCGCGGATGCCCGCACCGAGGATCGTGTGCTGCACGGCGAGCTGTTCCGCCGCGCCGGTGGCGGCGGTCAGGGCGTCCGACAGCCCCGAGACCTCGGGGGTGCGGAGCTGGCGCAGCAGGGCGCGGTCGAGGACGTCGAGGCTCGCGACCACCTCGCCGTACCGGCTGAGGATCTGCGAGGCGCCGATGCCCGGGTTGTCGGTGACGTCGGCGCGCAGGTTCTGCAGCTGGCCGATCTGCCCCTTGGCCTGAGCCACGGCGGCGACGGTGGTGGGCTCGAGCCCGTCGGCGCCCTCGAGCGCCGTGAGCATCTCCTCGGCCTCGGCCTCGCTCTGGTTGAAGCCGATCTCGAGGACGCCGCGGTCGCCCGCGCGCCCGCCCGCCACGTAGAGCGTGGCCTCGTCCCGCTCCTGGCGCAGGACGCCCGCGGTGCTGGTCACCCTCTGCTGTACGTCGAGCAGCTGGGTGCTCCGGCCGAGCTCGGCCGCCGCGCCCGCCTGGTCGGAGACGCGCAGGACGCCGAGGACCAGTGCCAGCAGTGCGGGAACTATCCCGACCACCACCAGCTTGACCGTCAGCGTCCAGTTACGCGGGTTCAGCCGCTCGGACCAGGATTGCCTGGTCTCGGTGCTGGTCACGTCAACGTCCCCCTGAGGATTGCCGGCGACGATCTGCCGCACTCTGGCACGCACGCGCAACCTTTTGCGAGTGCGGGCCGGACGAGCTGCGGCCCCTGGTCGGTGGGTGGCCGGGTTCGGGCGTGATGCCCGGGTGGCAAGAGCATCGGGTCGATCCGTCGCGCCTTCTGTCGGGGGCGAACCGGTCGGGTGTTCCGGCCCGCATCGTGCGCGCTCCGATCCGACACGCGCCCTCTGGGGAAGGGCGTTGAGCACCCGGACCCGGTACGATCGCGGTGGCGCACGTGCGCTCTCGGACAGAGCCCGGGAAGTATAGCCCGAGCTCAGAGGGCCCCCATCCGCCGAGGTCCGCTATTGCGGATTCGTTCCCCCGAATGGACCTACGAATCACGCTGTGTAGCGTCCCTCAAGGCACCATTCGCCTGCAAGGAGTAGATCCGCTCATGACCGACGGGCCGCTCATCGTCCAATCCGACAAGACGCTGCTCCTCGAGGTCGACCACCCCGACGCCCCCGCCGCGCGGGCCGCGATCGCACCGTTCGCCGAGCTCGAACGCGCGCCGGAACACGTCCACACGTACCGGGTCACCCCGCTGGCGCTGTGGAACGCCCGTGCGGCGGGCCACGACGCCGAGCAGGTCGTCGACGCGCTGGTCCGGTACTCGCGCTACGCCGTGCCGCAGCCGCTGCTCGTCGACGTCGTCGACACCATGGGCCGCTACGGGCGCCTGCAGCTCACCAACTCGCCGGTCCACGGGCTGGTGATGGTCGCACTGGACCGCGCGGTGCTGGAGGAGGTGCTCCGCCAGAAGAAGATCGCGCCGCTGCTGGGCGCCCGCGTCGACGACGACACCGTCGTCGTGCACCCCTCGGAGCGCGGCCACCTCAAGCAGGCGCTGCTCAAGATCGGCTGGCCCGCCGAGGACCTCGCGGGCTACGTCGACGGTGAGGCGCACCCGATCGCGCTGGCCGAGGACGGCTGGTCGCTGCGCAGCTACCAGCGCGAGGCCGTCGAGGGCTTCTGGGCGGGCGGTTCCGGTGTCGTGGTGCTGCCATGCGGCGCGGGCAAGACGCTGGTGGGTGCCGCCGCGATGGCAGAGGCCCAGGCCACAACGCTGATCCTGGTCACCAACACGGTGGCGGGCCGGCAGTGGAAGCGCGAGCTCGTGGCGCGCACCAGCCTCACCGAGGACGAGATCGGCGAGTACTCGGGGGAGCGCAAGGAGATCCGCCCGGTCACGATCGCGACCTACCAGGTGATGACGCGCAAGAGCAAGGGCGAGTACAAGCACCTCGACCTGTTCGACTCCCGGGACTGGGGCCTGATCATCTACGACGAGGTGCACCTGCTCCCGGCGCCGGTGTTCCGGATGACGGCCGACCTGCAGTCGCGCCGCAGGCTCGGCCTCACCGCAACGCTGGTGCGCGAGGACGGTCGCGAGGGCGACGTCTTCTCCCTCATCGGCCCGAAGCGCTACGACGCGCCGTGGCGCGACATCGAGCAGCAGGGCTGGATCGCCCCGGCCGAGTGCACCGAGGTGCGGGTCACGCTCACCGACAACGAGCGGATGGGCTACGCGGTCGCGGAGCCGGAGGAACGCTACCGGGTCGCGTCCACCGCCCACACCAAGCTCGCCGTGGTGAAGGGGATCCTCGAGCGCCATCCCGGCGAGCCCGCGCTCGTCATCGGCGCCTACCTGGAGCAGCTGGAGGAGCTGGGACAGGTGCTCGACGCGCCCGTCATCCAGGGCTCCACGAAGAACCGCGAGCGGGAGGCGCTATTCGATTCGTTCCGCCGCGGCGAACTGCCGGTGCTGGTGGTGAGCAAGGTGGCCAACTTCTCCATCGACCTGCCGGAGGCGAGCGTCGCCATCCAGGTGTCCGGCACATTCGGATCGCGGCAGGAGGAGGCGCAGCGGCTCGGCAGGCTGCTGCGGCCGAAGGCCGACGGCAGGCAGGCGCATTTCTACTCGGTCGTATCGCGCGACACCCTCGACACCGACTACGCGGCGCATCGGCAGCGGTTCCTCGCGGAGCAGGGTTACGCCTACCGGATCGTCGATGCCGACGATTTGCTCGGACCCGCTGTCCCCGACGTGAGCTGAACGGGCGGACTCCGGGTTTTCGGTCACCCGTCCCGGTGTCCTCGCTGTGCAGGAGCTGGAAGCAGGTAGGACACTGGCGGCGCCCGCGACCAGGGAGCGCTCATCAGCACCATCGCTTGGATCATCGTGGTGGCGGCGGCATGGGTGGTCGTCGCCGCGGTCGTCGGCGTGCTCGTCGGCCGGATGATCCGGGAGCGCGACCGCCAGGTCCCCCCGTCCCCCGAACCGCCGACGGCGGCCGGCGCGGAGAAGGACGTCCCGAAGCACCGGGTGCCGGGCTGGGGCCGGCAGCGCCGCTCCTGACGGACCCCGGCGCACCCTCTCCACCGGGGGCTGTCGCGCGGCCCGGGTGCTGTGCCATCGTCCGCGGATGCCGTCGGGTGAGGGGCAGCGCGGGACCGGGTCATCGGCCAGGAGCACCTGCTCGCCACCCTGCGCGCCGAGCGCGACGGGCTGCTGTCGGTGCTCGACAGGGTGCTGGCGCTGCACGGCACCGCGCGGCTGATCCGCGAGGCCGCGGGCGCGGACGCGGGTTTCGTCGCCGAGGTCGAGGGCACGTCGAAGGCCGTCATCAGGTGGCTGGCGGGCAACCGCACCGACTCCCTCCAGGACCTCGCGGTGCCGATCGGGCAGGGCGTCGGCGGGCGGGTGCCGGCGCTGGCCCGGCCGGTCCGGGTCGGCGACTACGTCAGCGCCCGCAGCATCACCCACCCGTTCGACGGGCCGGTGAGCCGCGAGGACATGTCGGCGATGATCGCGGTGCCGGTCATCGGGGGATGCAGGCGGCGCTGCACGACTCGGTCGGTGATCCCCCCGGGCCGGGGCCGGAACCGGGGCCACCGCATCGATCAAGGGCAGATGGCTGCTCGGCAGCGGCGACCAAGGGCGGATGGTCGCTCCCGCAGATCATTCGGCCCCCATTTCCCCTTGATCGGCGATCCAGGTGCGCGTGCTGCACCTCGGACGACACCACGTGCACGGCCGGCCCGGGTATCACCTTCGACCGCCCCGACCGCCGCGGCGCCCCCGTCAGGCGCTCCCCCGATCGCCCTCGACCACTGAGAACCCAGGAATCAACCCATCTGACCGCGCGGGGACGCTGCTGCCCGGGCCGACCCCGAGCGAATCCGGCCCAGGCATCAGGGCCGGATCCGGGTGGGACCAGGGACGGACCCGGAGGCCGCGGCCCGGCGCGGGCGGCAGTCTCGACGGCATGGACTCGACCACCGAACAGACCACCCACATCACCGGCAACGCGGGCCCGTTCGACGCCACCGACGTGCCGCCGTCGATCGCGCCTGCCCCGGAGCCGACGGAGCGGCCGAAGTTCCGGCTGCGCCGCAGCCGCACCGACCGCATGGTCGCCGGCGTCTGCGGCGGGCTCGCCGAGAGCCTGGGTGTGGACGCGGCCGTGATCCGCATCGGCCTCGTGACGCTCACCGTGCTCGGCTTCGGGATGGGCATCGTGCTCTACGCCGCGGTCTGGGTGCTGGCCCCCGAGACCGACGAGCCGTGAGCCGGTCTCAGTGCTCGTGCGCTGCGGCGCGGATCTCCCTGCGCAGCTCGGCGTAGCGGAAGGTCTCGAACCCGATCAGCGCGCTGAGCACGACCGCGAGCACCGCGAGGGAGACCAGCGCCGGCAACGTCGACACCAGCGGGACCAGCACGGCCACCAGCACCGCGACGATCAGCCGCTCCACGTTCAGCGACCTGGTGACGTACCACTTGAAGCCGACGTGCCCCAGCAGGTACAGGGCGGCGCCGCCGTAGAGCGCGGCCAGCGGGATGCCGTAGATCGGGTCGGCGATCGTGTGGCCCTCCTCGCCGCCGACGTAGCCGAGCACCTTCTTCAGCCCGAGCGCCATGAGCACGATGCCCGCGACCATCGGCAGGTGCAGGAACGTGTAGCCACCGCGGGCGAGCCGGACCTGCCGCTCACCCTCGGCGGTGGACAGGGCCCGTTCGGTGATCAGCGCGGTGACGTCGAAGTAGGCCCACCACATCGCTCCGGCGACGACGAGCCCGAGCACGGAAGCAGTGACGATCGGCCAGGAGATCGGCAGGTGGGCCACGCCCACGCCGATCGCCACGATCGACTCGCCGAGCGCCACGATGATGATCAAGCCGTACCGCTCGGCGAAGTGCGCGACCGAGCCCATCCGCCACTTGCTGCCCGCTACGAGCGTGCCGAGGTAGTCGCCCGCGAGGGCGGCGAACCAGAGCACGATCTGTGTGGTGCCGGTGGTCTGCGACGCGATCAGCAGAAGGATCGTGCCCGCGAGCATCGACGGCAGGAAGCGCAGCACCTGCCCACGCAGCTGCGGGTCGTCCCGGCTCGCCAGCCAGAACATCGCGACGTGCACGGCGCGCACCACGAAGTAGCAGCATGCGAACACGACCGGCCCCTGCAAGCCGCCCGGCAGGTCGTCGAACGCCTCCGGGATCGTGATGGCCTGGACGAACACGGCCGCCATCGCGGCGAACAACCCGATGCGCATGGCGCCCTGCTCGGCCCGCACGAGGCTGCAGAGCCACGAGTAGCCGATCCAGCACCACCACATCACGGTGATCACCAGCAGTCCGCGCAGGACGTCGACGGCGCCGGCGTGCTCGGACATGAACTCCGTGACCTGGGTGAGCGCGAACACGAACACGAGGTCGAAGAAGAGCTCGAGCGGGGTGGCCGACTCGCGTTCGTCGACGGCATCGAGGCGCCGCCCTCGACGGGATGGGCTCATGCGGCAGATGGTGCCGCAGCGGACGCGGCGTGACCAGCGGATCACCACCCCCCGAGGGAGTAGTTCGTCCCACGAACTGATCTGTACCCTGGACGTGTGGCGAAGATCGGCGATGAGATCGGTGTCGTGGGTGCGCTGGTGCGGTCCGCGTTCCTGGTGAACGCCGTGTACGCCGAGTCGGCCCGGGAGTACGGGATCACGCCGCAGCAGGGACAGCTGCTGTGCGTGCTGATGGCCAAGCCGTACGGCATGGGCGAGCTGGGCGCCACGCTCCGCCTTGCCAAGTCGAGCCTCACCGGCCTCGTCGACCGCAGCGAGCGCAACGGCCTGGTCCGGCGCGAGCCGGACCCGCAGGACATGCGGGCGGTGCGGGTCGCGCTCACCACCGAGGGCGCCCGGCTCGCCGAGGAGTTCTACGTCGAGACGTGCCGGCGGGTCGCCGACCTCGCGGGGGACCTGAGCACCGAGGAGCGCGGCGCGCTCGCCTCGCTGCTCGGCCGCATCGTCCTGGACAACGAGGTCCCGATGGTCTTCCTCGAGCCGCCCGAATCGCGTTAGTGCCCCGCATCACACTGAAGTTCGTGGAACGAACTAATATAGTTCGTGCCACGAACTTCAACTGATGGAGCGTGGAGCATGAGTCGCACCGTCGTCGTCATCGGCGGAGGGTACGGGGGCTCGGCGGTCGCCAAGGCGCTGGACGCGGCGGCCGACGTGGTCCTCATCGATCCACGGGACGCGTTCGTCCACTCGGCGGGATCGCTGCGCGCGCTCGCGCAGCCGGACTGGGCGGGCAACATCTTCTTCCCCTACGACACGCTGCTCGCCAGGGGCACCGTGGTCCGCGACCGCGCCGTCTCGGTCGACCCGGGTGGCGTCACGCTGGCCTCGGGCAGGCGGGTGGCGGCCGAGTACCTGGTCCTCGCCACCGGCTCCAGCTACTCGTACCCGGGCAAGCCCGCCGCCGACGCGCGCAGCGACGCACTCGACGACCTCCGCCGGACCCACAAGGAGCTGGCCGACGCCCGGCACGTGCTGATCACCGGCGCCGGGCCGGTCGGCCTCGAACTGGCGGGGGAGATCAAGGATGCCTGGCCGCACAAGCAGGTGACCGTCGTCGACCCGGGGGACCAGCTGCTGCCGGGGTTCCGGGCGGACGTGCGCGCGGACCTGCACCGCCAGCTCGACGAGCTGGGCATCCGGCTGCGGCTGGGCACCCGCCTCGCCGCGCCGCCCGCCACCGAGCCCGGCCGGGTCGGGACGTTCACCGCCACCACGACCGACGGCACCGAGCTCACCGCCGACATCTGGTTCCGGGCCCACGGTGTGCGCGTCAACAGCGACTACCTCGCGGACGGCCGGCTCACGACCCGCACCGGGCGCGGACAGGTCCACGTCACCGGGACCCTCGCCGTCGAGGGGTACGACCACGTCTACGCGATCGGCGACATCACCGACGTCGCCGAGGCCAAGATGGCGCTCCACGCCACCCGGCACGCCGAGGTCGTCGCCCGGAACATCGCCGCGCAGCTGCGCGGCGACCGGCCCGGCGCCATCTACCTGCCCGCTCCCGACCCGGTGATCCTGCTCCCGCTCGGGCCGCGCGGCGGCGTCGGCCAGTTCCCCTCGCCCGACGGACCGGTTGCCGTCCCGGTGGCGACGGTCTCCGAGTACAAGGGCGCCGACCTCGGCATCGGCAGGTACGCCGAGCTGTTCGGCACCGCGGGGAAGGAGCAGGTCGATGCATGAGCACGGCGTCGTCTTCGGGTTCGGCGCCCACAGCGGCATCGCCGACGGGCGGGACCTGCTCCGGATGGCCGAGGAGGCCGACCGGGACGGCCTCGACCTCTTCTCGCTGTCCGACCACCCCTACATCGGCGAGCGCCTGGACGCCTACGCCGCCGTCGGGTTCGCGCTCGGGCGCACGCGGCGGATCGCGGGCTTCGCCAACGTCACCAACCTGCCGACCCGGCCCGCTCCGATGCTGGCGCGGACGGTCACGTCGCTGTCGGCGCTCTCCGGCGGCCGCATCGTGCTCGGCATGGGTGCCGGCGGGCTGTGGGACCGGATCGCCGACATGGGCGTGCCCCGGCTCTCGCCCGACGAGGCGGTGCGCGCCTTCGAGGAGGCGATCGTGCTGGTCAAGAAGCTCGCGGGCGGCGGCCCTCCGGTCACCTTCGAGGGGCGCCACCACCGGGTGCACCGGATCGAGCCGGCCCCGGTGACCGCTCCGCCGGTGTGGACCGGATCGGTCGGGCGCAAGTCGCTCGCCGCCACCGGACGCGTCGCCGACGGCTGGCTCCCCGGCCACGCGGCGGACTGGCTCAGCGAGCGCTACCGGTCGTCGCGACCGGTCATCGACGAGGCAGCGGCGGCGGTGGGCCGCGACCCGCGGGAGATCCGCACGATCTTCAACTTCCCCGGGCGCATCACCGACCGTCCGCTGCCGGCCACCCGCGACCGCGACGGCCGCTGGGTCGGCGGATCGGTGGCCCAGTGGGTCGAGGAGCTGACCGGCGCCGTGCTGGAGCACGACGCGGCGGGCTTCATGCTGTTCTCGCCGAGCGGCGGCACGCCGGACGCCGCCTCCCTCGCGCGCTGGGCGCGGGAGATCGTCCCGGCCGTGCGCGAGGCGGTTGTCACGGGTGCAGCGTCGCGCCCTTGAGCACCTTGTCCACGGCGTTGCGGGGCCCGTGCACGGCCATACCGACCAGCTTCAGGTCGTCGCGGGCGACCGCGCGCACGGCCGCCCGGTTCGCCTCGTCGTGGCCCGTCGAGAAGAGCTCCTCGGTGTAGACGGCGGTCGGCAGCCCGCGGCGCACAGCCCGCTCGTGCGCTGCAGCCATCACGTCCGAGTCACCGGTGAAGACGAGGACGGGCTGGCGGAACATCGGGGTGTAGAGCGTGCCGTCCGCATCGGTGTAGGGCTCGCCGAGCAGCTCGGCGTTCGCGGCGATCCCGCTGGCCAGGAAGGCGGTGACGTTCAACCGCTGCCAGACCTCGAGATCATCCCGCAGCAGCACGGCGATCTTGGTGTCGAAACGCACCTGCAGAGCGTGCCCGCGTGGAACGTCCCACGTCTTGTACGTTCTTGACGTGCCTGCCGTGCGGGCGTGGGCGCCGCGGGTGCCCGGGATCGCCGAGGTCTTCCACGCGTGGTTCACCGACCACGCGTACCCCGAGCACACCCACGACACCTGGACACTGCTCGTCGTCGACGAGGGCGCGATCCGCTACGACCTCGACCGGCACGAGCACGGCGCGTTGCGCCCCGGCGTCACGCTGCTGCCGCCGCACGTCTCCCACACCGGGCGCTCCGCCACCCCGCACGGCTTCCGCAAACGGGTGCTCTACCTGGACGCCGACGTCCTCGACCCCGCCCTCATCGGCCACGCGGTCGACGCGCCCGCCCTCGGGGACGCCCTGCTGCGCACGCGCGTGCACCAGCTGCACCGCGTCCTCGAAGCCCCGGGGAACGGCCTGGAGGCCGAGAGCAGGCTCGCCCTGATCGGCGACCGGATCCGCAGGCACCTGCGCGGGCCGGCGCCGCCACCCGCGCCCGACCGGCTGGCCGCCGACCTGCGCGACCTGCTCGACGCCCGCATGGTCGACGGGCTGGCCCTGCGCGATGCCGCCGCGCTGCTGCACACCCACCCCACCCACCTGGTGCGCTCCTTCACGCGGGCGTACGGGCTGCCGCCGCACCGCTACCTCACCGGCAGGCGGGTGGAGGCAGCGCGCCGTCGCCTGCTCGCGGGCGAGCCGCCCGCGCAGGTGGCCGCGGGCGTCGGGTTCCACGACCAGGCGCACCTGCACCGGCACTTCACCCGGCTCGTCGGGATCACGCCGGGTCGCTACGCGCGGACCGGCTCCCCCTGAACGAGCGGCGGGGTGCTCTCCCGCAGCACGACCTCGCCGCGCACCCGCCGGACGCGCGGCTGCTCGGCAGGATCCTGCACGACCATTGCCAGCGCGCCCGCGCCGAGCTCCTCCAGGGGGAGGCGCACCGTGGTGAGGGCGGGCGTGACGTCGCGCAGGGTGGCGATGTCGTCGAACCCGGCCACGGCCATCCCGGACGGCAGCGCGACCCCGCGATCGCGCAACGCGGCCATGGCGCCCACCGCCATCACGTCGTTGACGGCGAACACGCAGGTGGCGTCGGTGCCGCGGTCGAGCAGCTCGTTCATCGCCGCATAGCCGCCGTCGCGGGTGAAACCGCCGTACACGATGTCGCCGGCATCGACGCGCGCACCGGCGCGGACGGCGCCCTCGCGGAAGCCGGAGGTGCGGTCGCGCGCCGTCAGGAGCTCGGCCCGGCCCGCGAGCACCGCGAAGCGCCGGTGGCCGAGCCGGCAGAGCGCCTCGGCCAGCGCGCGGGCCCCGCCCCGGTTCTCCACCACCACCGTGTCGGCCGGGATCTTGCGCTGGCTGACGAACGCCACCCGGCCACCCGACTGCTCGAACGCGCGCACCTCGGCGGCCAGCCGGTCGATCAGGCCGCGGTCCTGCACCCGGCTCCCGACGATGATCACCGCCCGCGCCCGCTGCCCCCGCAGCGCGGCGAGGTACTCGAGCTCGCGCTCCTCGCGCCCGAACGTGCAGGCCATCGTGACCACGAGCTGCTCGTCCTCGGCCGCCCGGATGGCGCCTGCCGCGATCGAGGAGAAGTAGGGGTCGGCGACGTCGCTGAGCACGAGGCCCACGATGTTGGTGCGGCCGCGCGCCATGGCCTGTGCCTGGGCGTTGGCCGAGTAGTGCAGCGACTCCGCGGCGGCGAGCACGCGTTCGTGCAGGTCGGGACGCACCCGCCGGGTGCTGCCGTTGAGCGCTCTCGACGCCGTGGCGAGGGACACTCCCGCGGCCTTGGCCACGTCGAGCAGGGTGACGGACGCGCCGGGAGCCCGCTCGCCGCGCTCGCTCATCTCGGATCTCCCTCCCTGGGCACCCCGGGTGGGACCGCCGGACGCCACGCTCGTACCCGCACGACCCCGACGGGGTCCGCGTCGGGCGAGCGTACCCCGCCACAGCCTGGAGGAATGCGCATTCCCCCACACGGACCTGCGAGGTTCCTCATCCGAGGGCGAGCCTCGACGGATCGTAGGGCGACAGGCGCCCGCACACGCCGAGCGTGACCGGCGCGGGCTCCTCCATGCGCGCGACCGCAGCGTCCCGGAGGTGGCTGTGATCCCCCGCCTCCAGGGCGGCGATCTGCTCGCCGGTGCGGCGGCTCACCGCGGCGGCCCCCTGCTCCCAGCGCTCCCGCCAGCCCGCCAGCTGCGGCCGGACGAGCGCGGCCGCGGCGGCGAAGAACTCCTCGAGGGCGACCGGGTCACCGGCCTCGGTGCGCTCGCGCAGGAGCGTGAAGCCCTCGACGGCGAGGTCGCGGCGCGCGCGGGCGCGCTCCACGGAGCCGTTCAGGGCGACCGCGCGCTCGTACGTCGACCGGTCGGCGAGGTGCTCCGGCGGCAGCGTCAGCACGGCGTCCCCCGCCTCGGGCAGCCCGCTGTTCTGCATGAGCGCCACGACGTGCAGGTCGCCGTCGTTCACGGCGCGGTGGATCGTGCCGGGCGTGAACCAGACGACGTCGCCGGGGCGCAGCGGGGTCTCGGCGAACCCGCCCGCCCTCGGGGGATGGAAGCCTGCGGAGCCGGCGGCGCGGGTAGTCAGTGTCTGCACGCGACCGGTCCCACCGACCACGACGTAGCCCTCCGTGCAGCACAGGTGCACGTGCGGCGAGCCGCCGCAGAGCCCGTCGGCCGCCTCCCAGTCGTACACCCGCAGCGCCGTGATGCCCACGGCCCCCGGGAGCTCGGGCACGCCGGTCACAGCGCGTGCCCCGCGGCGAAGCCCTCGATGTCCTCCCGCGTCCAGATCCGGTCGGCGACGACCACCCGGTGCTCCAGCGCGAGCGAGTCGCCGTCGGCGAGCGTGATCTCCTCGTGGAACGCGGGCGAGGGGTTGATCGCCGGGAACGGGTCGTTGCGCACGAACCACGTGTTCTCGCCCCGGCTGGTGGAGCCGGCGAACACCAGCACGGTGGCGCCGCCGTCGACCTCGTCGTTCTTGCCGGTGTAGGCCAGCCACGGCGACGCGGACGTGCCCATCGTCTCCGGGCCACCGCCGCCGTCGGCCGTGATGATCTCACCCCCGGTGAAGCCGCGCGGCCCGCGCCAGAAGAACCCGGTGTAGCCGGCGTTGTCCCGGCCGTGCGTGGTGGGGCTGCCCAGCTCGAGCGCCTCGCCCCGGATGTTGGTCAGCTCGGTGGCGAAGTCGAGCATCCACGTGCCGCGGCCCGGGTCGACGCCGTGGAAGCGCAGCCTGCGGTGCTCGGACACCCATTCCTCACCGGTCGACGCCACCCAGGTGAGCCGCTCGGAGAGGGTGAGCTCGTCGCCGGTGAGATCGACGACGTCGAACGCGTCGTGCCGCATCGCGCCCACGTTGTCCTTGGGCGTGTAGCCCTGCCCGTGGACGTAGGTGTTGCCGCCCCAGAAGTTCTGGCCCGACACGTGCGACCACGTCATCTGGAGGCCCTTGTGCCAGCGGTGGTCGTGCGGCCGGTACGCGGAGACGAGTGCTCCGGACAGCGTGCGCACCGGGTGCAGGTAGGGCTTCGACGACTCGAAGGCCGGGATGTCCTCGCCGTAGACGTAGGCCGCGATCTCGACGGCGCCGACGGCGACGCCGATCCGCAGGCCGTGCTCGTGGGTGACGGTGAGCCTGCTCGTCGATGTGGTCATCGGGACGCCTCCACGGTGTCGGGCGCGTAGCGGCCGCCGCCGTCGAGCCGGTCGTAGAACGGGTTGCCGGGCGCCAGCTCCGAGCGCAGCACCGGGTGGCCGGTGATCGCCGACTGGTAGAGCCCCGTGATCAGCTCCATGCTGCGGCGCCCGTCCGCGCCGCTCGCGGGCGGGCGCTCGCGCCGGTCCATGGCGTGGAGGTAGTGCGTGAGCTGCGCGGTGTGCGAGCTGTCGACGTCGTCGGTGGGCAACCAGCCCGAGTCGGCCACGCCCGCGCGGGGCGTCCAGCGCCAGTCGGAGTTGCCGTAGCCGTAGAGGTGCGAGACCTCGACGGTGGCGTCGGTGAAGTCGAACCGCAGGTAGCTCTCCTCGCGCGGGGACAGCACGCTGTTGACGACGGAGACGAGCGCACCCGACTCGAACCGCACGGCCGCGAGCGAGACGTCCTCGGTCTCGACGCGGCGGTCGAGGGTGCCCATCATCGCGCGGACCTCCCGCCAGTCGCCGAGCAGCGACAGCATCAGGTCCATCTGGTGGATGCCGTGGCCCATCGTCGGGCCCCCGCCTTCGGTGGCCCACTTCCCGCGCCACGGCACCTCGAAGTAGGCGTGGTCGCGGTACCAGAGCGTGTGGCAGACGCCGACGAGCGGCCGCCCGAGCGTGCCCTCCTCGATCTGGCGCCGCAGCGTCATCGCCGCGGAGCCGAAGCGGTGCTGGAACACGTAGCCGACGTACGGGCCGCCGTCCCGCTCCAGCGCCGCGAGCTCGTCGTACTCGGCGAGCGAGAGCACCGGCGGCTTCTCGCACCACACCCAGGCCCCGGCCTCCAGGCAGGCCTTCACCCCGTCGCGGTGCGCGACCGGGGGTGTGCAGACGATCACCAGGTCCGGCCGGTCGGCGGCGAGCATCGCTCCGACGTCGGTGTGGTGGTCCGCGACGCCGTGTTCGGCCGCGAACGCGGTGGCGCGGTCGCCGTCGACGTCGACGACCGCCACCACCTCGACCCGGTCGCCCTGGGCGCGGATGGCGGGCACGTGGCGGTGCCCGGCGATGCCGCCCGCGCCGACGATCGCGACGCGGTAGGTGTTCGTGCCGTCTGGCATGGGACTCCTTCGCCCTCGTGGGTCGCTCAACGGTGCCGCTGGCGGATGGCCTGCGACGGGGTGACGTAGCGGAGGCTGATCGCGAGCCCCAGCACCGCCACGAGCATGTACGTCACGGCCATGGCGGCGGTCAGCGAGACGGGTACGCCGCCGGGGTCGGAGATGGCGCCGAACAGCGCGACGACGAGCGTCTGGGTCTCGGCACCGGAGACGAAGAACGTCAGCTCGAACGCGCCGAGCGTGCGCACGAGGACCAGGATCCCGGCCGCGAGCATCCCCGGCAGCAGCAGCGGCACGAGGACGTGGGTGAACAACCGCCGGTTGTTCGCCCCGAACACGCGGGCGGCCGACTCCACCTCGGGCGAGATCTGCTCGACGAACGGCACCATGATCAGCACGACGAGCGGGAGCGTCGGCACCAGGTTCACCAGCACCACCGCCGTCATCGAGCCGCCGAGGCCGAGGCGGTACATGAGGGCCGCGAGCTGCACCGCGTACGTCATCGGCGGAAGGATGATCGGCAGCAGCATCAGCAACATGATCAGCGACCGGCCGGGGAAACTGCGCCGGGCGAGCAGGTACCCCGCCGGCACGCCGGCCAGCAGGCAGACGAGCACGACCGCCACCCCGGCCTCGAACGTGTTGACCAGGGCCCGGGACATGCCGGTGGTCGTCCAGGCGCGGCCGTACCACCCGGCGGTGAACCCGTCGGGCCACCAGCCGCCGCGCCACACCGTGGCGAACGACTGGACGAGCACCGAGGCCAGGATCCCGAGCACGACGAGCACGAAGCACGCCGCGGCCACCCAGGTGATCACGGCGGTGAACGTCGGGCGCTCACGGCGGGTGCGGGCCGGCGGCCGGGCCGGCACGGGCGTGTTCTGCTCGAGCAGGACGTCGGTGGCGGTCATCCCTTGCCTCCCGCCGACGGTCCGCGGTAGAGCCGGTTGCGCAGGAGCAGCAGCACGCCGAGGATCAGCAGCTCGAGCGCAGTCATGACCATCGCGATGGCCGCGGCGGCCGGGTAGTCCGAGCGCTGCGAAGCGGCCTGGTAGATCGGCAGCGTCAGCACGTGCGTGGCGTTGTCCGGCTGACCCACGAGGATTGCTGACGGGAACACGGCGAACGCCTCCACCAGGCAGAGCGTGAACGCGGTGAGGAGCCCCGGCATCGCCAGCGGCACGACCACCCGCCAGAACCGCGCCGCGCGCCCGGCGCCAAGGGTGGCGGCGGCGTCCTCGACGGAGCGGTCGATCCCGCCGAAGAAGCCCATGAGCATCACGAACGCGAACGGGACGCTCACGATCACCGTGGCGATGAACGTGCCCGTGAAGTTGTAGATGAACTGCTGCTGCGGCACGGCGAGCGACTGCAGCAGCAGGTTGATCCAGCCGTTGGCCGAGAAGACCAGCGCCATGCCCTGCGCGATGAGCACCGAGCCGAATGTGAGGGGCAGCAGCACCACGAGCGTCACGACCCGGCGGCCGGGGAAGTCGCGGCGCATGCGGAACGCCAGCGGCGCGGCGGCCGCCACCGACAGCAGCGCCACCGGCACGGCGAGCCGCAGCGTCTTCCAGATGGAGTCGCGCTGGTAGGAGTCGCCGAAGAAGTCCGTGTAGTTGGCGAGCGGGTCGCCACCCCCCAGAGGCTGGAAGGAGATCGACAGCCCGTAGAGGAACGGGTAGACGAACAGCCCGCCGATGATCGCGACGGCCGGCAGCATCAGCAGCACCGTCCAGTCGACGCCCTGCTCGGCGAGCCGGTGACGCAACGGCTGGGGCGGACGGCTCGGGGCGGCGCGATCAGCCATGAGCGTCATCGCCGACACCCGGCTCGGTCGGGAAGAGGAGCACCCGATCCTCCGGCACCGCCAGCGTGAGCCGGGCCCCGGCCGCCACCGGCTTCTCGGTGCGGAAGTGCAGGATCACGCCCTGCTCGGTGCGTGCGCGGACGGCCAGCTCGCGGCCGTGGTACTCGACGACCTCGGCGAGCGCCGCCACCTCGTTCACGCCGGCCCCGCCGACCACGAAGTCCTCCGGCCGCACGCCCACGACGACGTCCTCGCCGACCTTCGGCTGGACGGCCGCGGTGCCGCGCAACCGCAGGCCCCCGACGGCCACGACGACCCGGCCGTCGCCGTCCACCTGGTCGACCCGGGCGGCGATCATGTTGCGGTAGCCCATGAAGCGCGCGACGTAGGCGCTCGCGGGCTGGCTGTACACCTCCGCGGGCGTGCCGGTCTGCTCCAGTCGGCCTGCCCGCAGCACGACGAGCCGGCTGGCCAGCGAGAGCGCCTCCTCCTGGTCGTGGGTGACGTAGAGGACCGACAGCTCCTTCTCCTGGTAGAGCCGCTTGATCTCGGTGCGCATCTCGATCCGCAGCGCGGCGTCCAGGTTCGACAGCGGCTCGTCCATCAGCACGACCTGCGGGTCGATGGCGAGCGCGCGGGCGATCGCCACCCGCTGCTGCTGGCCGCCGGACAGCTGCGAGGGCAGCTTCCCCGCGTGCTCGCCGAGCTGGACGAGGTCGAGCGCGGCGGCCGCCCGGCTGCGGCGCTCGCCGCGCGCCACCTTGCGCATGGCGAGCCCGAACTCGACGTTGCGCTGCACGGACAGGTGCGGGAACAGGGCGTAGCTCTGGAACACCATGCCGAAGCCGCGCTTCTCGGCGGGCAGCGAGTCGATGCGCTTCCCGTCCTGCCAGATCGAGCCGGTGGTGAGCGGCTGCAGCCCGGCGAGGCAGCCCAGCGCCGTCGACTTCCCGCAACCGGACGGCCCGAGCAGCGCCACGAACTCGCCGCGGGTGAGCTCGAGGTCCAGGTCGATCAGCGCCGGGGTGCGGCCGTACCAGCGCGAGACCTGCCGCATCTCGAGCGCGCCGAACCCCCGGTCAGCTCCCGACACGGCTGCCGACCTCCCGCTGCCAGATCTCGAACGCCTTGACCTGGTTCTCCGGGGTCAGCGGGGTGTGGAAAGCGCCGGTCCCGAGCGCCTGGGGGTAGAAGTCCGGCCGGCCCCACTGCTGCAGCATCGCCCGGCCGTCGGCCGGTGCCCGCTCGGGCGTGGCCTCCTTGTTGGCCGTCGTGAGCGCACCGGTGGCGTAGGTCATCGCCTGCTGCTCCGGCTGCAGCGTCCACTTGATCAGCTCGAGCGCGACGTACAGCGTCTCCGGGCTGACACCCTTCGGCACCATCATGTAGTGCGCGTCGCTGACCCACTGCTGGTCGGCGAACAGCGACACCTGCGTGTCGGGGGCCCAGGTCCCGTCCTTGCGGTTGTTGATGTCCATGCTGACGATCGTCGGGATGAGCTGCAGCTGGCCGGAGCCGAACTGCTGGTTCATGATCGTCGAGCTCGGCGGGTAGGACGACACGTACCGGCCGAGCTCCTGCAGGTACGCCCAGGTCTTCGCCCACCCGTTCTCCGGGTCGGACGGGTTGCCGTCCCCCAGCATGTAGGGCAGCGACATCAGCAGCGTGCGGCCGGGGCCCGAGTTCGGCGGCTGCGCGTAAGTGAACTGGCCCGGGTGCTCGCGGGCCCACGCGAGCAGATCCTCGGGCGTCGACGGCGCTTCGGCGAGCTGGCCGGGCCGGTGGGCGAGCAGCGGGCCGGCCGGGCCGTAGCGGTTGACGACGCCGACGCCGTTCGCCATCTCCTGCATCGCCGCGATGTCCTCGTCCTGCACCTGCGCGAGGTCGGGGAGGTCGGCGGCGTGGTCGGGCAGGAGCGGGAGCATGAGGTTCTCGGTCTGGGCGGCGCCGAGGACGTCCGTGCCGCCGATGACCACGCCGATGTCGACCGCGCCGGCGATCTGCTGCGCCCTCACCTTGCCGGCGACGTCCGGGGCGGGCGCACTCTGGTAGTTGATGCTCGACACGAGCTCGGGGTGAGCGGCGGCGAACCCGTCGTAGATCGCCCGCTGCACCGTGACGTTGCCGGCCCCGTCGAGCACGGTGAGGGTGATGGGGCTGCTCGGTCGGGCCGGCGTGATCGCCTCGGCCTGCGTGTTCTGGGCGCCTGGCGCGCCACAGGCCGTGAGCGCCAGCACGGCCGCGGCGGCCGCTCCGAGGCCGAGCCTGCCGCGTCCCGGTCCACGTCTGCTCACCTTGTACCTCCGTGTACGAGGGCGCAGCGCGCGCAGTGCGGGCATGCGCTTTCCGCTTCGTGGTAACCGGTTTCCAGCCTCCATCTCGTCGCCGGGAGGAGTCAAGGGAGACGGCCGGACCCGCGACAGATGACGGACGCCGTCACGGCGGGCCCGGCCATCACCCGTCGTCACCCCCAGGCGCGACCGCACCAGTTGGCGAGACGCTCGGTCGGTCCGGCCCCCTCGCGCGCCGGCACGGGAGCCGCGAAGGGCACGTGCCCACCGCGCGGTTCCGCCGGCAGGAACCGCGCCATCACCGCGAGGACGGGAGTGGCGATGGCGGGGTCGGCCTCGGCGTCCTGGCCCGTGGCGACCGCGAGGTCCCAGCCGTGCACGAGCGTCTCGGACGTGTAGGCGATCAGCGCGGCCCGGCCGGGCACCTCGCCGAACGGCGCGCGGACCGGGCGGTCGAGCCGGTCGGAACCGTCGCGCCAGACGGCCCACATGGCGTCGATCGCCGCCGCGTACGCGCTCCCCCAGTCGTCGCCGGGAGCCTGCGGCACGCTCCACGGCACGGCTGCGGCGTCCTCGCCCCGCCCGACCGCGGCGGCGCGGTGCACGGTGGCGACGAGGTGGGCGAGCAGCGCCCGCACGTCCAGCTCGGAGCAGGGGGTGGGCAGGGTGAGCTGGTCGGGCCGGACGCCGCGCACCCGGCCGAGTGCCCAGGAGAGCGCGCCGTCGTAGAGGGGCCGGGGATCGGTGGTCTCGGTTGTCGTCATGCCGGCAAGCCTGCCGCCCATACACGACATCAACTGTCGTGTATCTCTGGCATCCTCCGGATGTGCGCGCCGACCGCCTCCTGTCGCTCGTGTTGCTGCTGCAACACCGTGGACGGATGTCCGCCACGGAGCTGGCCCGCGAGCTCGAGGTCTCCCCGCGCACCGTGCTGCGCGACATCGAGGCGCTCTCCACGGCGGGCGTGCCGGTGTACGCCGAGCGCGGCCGGCACGGCGGCTTCGCGCTCCTGCCCGGCTACACGACCGACCTCACCGGGCTCACCTCGGAGGAGGCGCTCGCCCTCGTCGTCGCCGGTTCCCGCGCCAAGGCGTCGGCCCCGGGGATGGCTCCGGCGCTCGCGTCCGCGATGCGCAAGGTCGTGGCGGCGTTGCCGGAGCGGCACCGCGACAGCACCACGGAGGCCGCGGGCCGCATCCTGGTGCGCCCCGACGGCATGATCCAGCGCCCCGCCGAGGCCCCGGACGAGTGCGCGCTGCTCGGCGTCGTGCGGCGGGCCGTCTTCGCCGGGCGCAGGCTGCGCATCCGGTACGCCGCGGGCGACGGGGAGCCGGGGTGGCGCACGGTCGATCCGGTCGGCCTCGTGAGCGCGCGGGGCCAGTGGTACCTGCTCGCCACCCGCGATGGCGCCGACCGGACCTATCGCGTCTCGCGGATGCGGGAGGTCGAGGAGCTGGCCGAGCCGGCCGACCGCCCACCGGGCCTCGACCTGGAACGGGTCTGGGAGGAGCGGCGCGCCCGCTTCTCGGCGGGCTTCCCGGACCTCACCGCCGTGGTCCGGGTGCGGGACACCGCGCGCGCGAGGTTGGTGGCCCGCGCCCGCCAGGTGCACACCGAACGCCCCGACGGGCCCGGATGGCTGCGGCTCGAGATCGACTTCGGTGGCCTCGACCACGCGCTGGCCTTGATCTGGGCGCTGGGCCCCGACGCCGAGGTGGTGGGCCCGCAGCCGCTGCGCGCCGCCGTGGCCGAGCGGGCCGCGGCCACCGCCGCCCGGTACGGCTGACCACCTCCGGGAGCACTCCCAGGAGACGCCGCAGGGGCGGCACCCGGTGCGGGTGCCGCCCCTGCGGGACGTGCGGTACTGCTGCGAGTGGCCGGGACTCAGAAGTCCATGCCGCCCATGCCGCCGGACGGGTCGCCCGCCGGGGCCGGGTTCTTCTCCGGCTTGTCGGCGATGACCGCCTCGGTGGTCAGGAACAGCGCCGCGATCGAGGCCGCGTTCTGCAGCGCCGACCGGGTGACCTTGGCCGGGTCGATGATGCCGGCCGCGACCA